>JAKAUG010000022.1 GCA_021827805.1 Bacillota bacterium
GCTGGCGGTCCCGACTCGCTCCCCTCGGCAATGTTGGTGGCCGGCGCATCCGCTCGCCCGTTTCGCACCCGCCCCCGGGTCTTGTCTGCCGCGAGCGGTTCCAGGGTCCGGGGCTGAGGAAGCACCCCGGAGTGGGTCTTCGGCCCACCACCAACGTGGCGCCCTCTTCGGTTGCCAACCTCGGGCGCTGAGCCTGGTCCGTACCCGGCTGAGGCTGTGGGCTATTGGGCTCTCGCCCTCAAGCCCCCGGTCTTAAGCCGTGGGGCGGCGTGACGGACACCATCCCTTCACCGGCATCTTCGTCCGGGCTGGACCGCCGTCCGCGGTCCCCGCCGCCGCTGCGCATGCTGAGCCGGCGGGATGCAGGCAGCCACGGCGCCACTTTATCGAACGGGTGTTTTCAGAGCAACCCGCCCTGCCACCTGGCGGGCGGGGAGCCACGGGCGCTAACCGCCCACGCCAGCAGACCGCGCGAAACCGCGCATCTCGCCCAGGGTCATGGGGCCGATGTGCGTCTGGCGCACGACGCCCTTGGCGTCCAGAAAGAAGCTGGTGGGCAGAACGCGGACGCCATACGCTGTGGCCGCCACGCCCTGTTCGTCCAGCAGGAACGTCCAGCCCAGAGCACGTTGTCGCACGAACCCCCGCACGACACCCCGCGGTTCCTGCACGTCGATCCCGACCACGTCCAGGCGTGAGCCCTCCTCCCGCTGGAACCGTTGGAGGGTCGGCAGCTCCTGCCGGCACTCCGGGCACCATGTGGCCCAGAAGTTCAGCAGCACGGGCTTGCCGCGCAGGCTGGCCAGGGTCAGGGTGCCACCGGCCAGGGTGGGAAGATCCAGCGGAGGTGCCGCGAATCCCTGGAGGGCGGTGGGCGCGACTCCACCAGGCTGCTGGTCGCGCGCGGTCAGGGTGGCGAAGCACCCCCAGAGGCTGAGGAGTCCCATGGCGATCATGGCCCAGCGCTTCATGGCGGGGGGGCACCTTCCTGGGGAGCGGCGGTCCTGGGGAAGGGTTGCAGCAGGGAGAAGACGGTCGCGGCCACAGCCAGCAGCGCGTCCACCAACTGCGTGAGGGTCAGCGGGCCCAGGAGGGGACTGCCCTGCTCCAGGAAGCCGAGCAGGAAACGCGCGGCACCGCCCAAGGCCAGGAGGGTCAGGACGTTCTGTCCCGGATGATCCAGGTCGGCCAGCTGCCAGGCCAGGGCCGCGGCGAGCGCGGCAAAGGCCAGGGCCCCCAGGGGCTGGAGCGGCTGCACCCCGACGCCACTCGGCAGCGTGAGGCGCCAGGGGGCCGCGGTCGGTCGTCCCAGGGCGGGGATGCCCAGCCACCCCACAGCCATGGCCAGGGCGGCGCCGGGTGCCAGCAGATCCGCCACCGCCCAGGCGCGCGCATCGGTGCCGCGGCGATGCGCCCACCACAGGAGGGCGGCCAGGGCCCCGAGCGCCCCGCCCGCCCAGGAGAGCGACGTCCCGGTGAGGGAGAACCAGGTGAGCGGGCTCCAAGTCAGGTCGCGCATGGCCACCTGATTGCCCAGACGTCCCCCGATCAGGGCCCCCAGCAACACCCAGGCCAGCGCGTCGTCGGCAGCAGGCAGCAGCGCCGGGGCCACGCGGCGCCCCAGGGCGACCGTGGCCAGCCACCCCACCAGGACCCCAACAAGGCCGGCCAGGGCAAACCCGCTGACGCCCAGCGGTCCGAGCAGCCTGATGAACTGCGGCAGCGGGAACACCGGGCCTCTCCCCTCCGAGCCTCAACTTTCGGTTACCGGCTGGCCGCGGTCGGCCACCGGTGCCGCCACCCGTTGCGGGACCCCGTAGAAGACGACGACCCCCACCGCGGAGGCCACCGCCACCACCCCAAACATACCACCGAGGCCCGTGCGGCGGGCCGCCGCGGTGAGCAGGACCGGCCCGGCCGCCAGGCCGACGGAGCGGAAGACGGCGGCCAGCGACAGGGCCTGCGCAGAGCGGCTGTCGCGATACAGAGCCAGCGCGATGCGGTTGAGCGGCGCCCCCATCGTGAAGGCGGTGGATGTCCCCAGCGCCACCATGGCCAGCAGGAACCGTGTCAGGTTCAGGTGTGGCAGGGCGAGCAGCGTGCCGCCCACGGCCGCCAGCAACAGCCCCACTTGCACCAGGATGCGGGGGCCGATGCGGTCGACGAGCACACCGACCACGCCCGCCAGGACGGCTCCAGAGAGGGCCGCGGGCATCAGGGCCACGCCAGAAGCCAGCACGGAGAAGCCGAAGTCCTTCTGGGTGAGCATGGGCACGAACACCGCGCTGGACATATCGAGCCCGATGATCGCCGCCCCCACCACCATCGCCACCCCGGCGCGGTTGGCCAGGGGGGCGGTGTCCAGAAACGGCTCGCGGGCGGTGCGCTGCCGTAGGCCAAACGCCGCGGCCAGGAGAACCGCCACGCCCAGGGCTGGCCAGCGCCACCAGGAGGGCAGCGCGATGACGAGCAGGGCCGCGGCCAGCATGGCGGCGAAGGCCACGCCTCCCCGCCAGTCCGGCAGAGGCTCGCTGGAGCGGGCGGCACTGGGCAGCGACCGGGCCCGGAGGAGGACCACCAGGGCCAGGGGCACGTTCAGCAGGAAGATGGACCGCCAGGTCAGGTACTGGGCCAGGAGCCCGCCCAGGTTGGGCCCGAGGATGGTGGCCACGCCGAAGGCGGCCCCGAAGATCCCGAGCGCCGTGCCCCGCCGCTCGGGAGGGAACTCGGCGATGCCCGCCGCCTGCGCATTGGGGTACACCGCGCCCGCGCCCGCCCCCTGGACGGCCCGGGCCAGCAGAAAGACCCAGAAGGTTCCGGAGGCGACTGCCAGCAGCGACGCGGCGCCGAAGGCGACGATGCCCCAGGAGAAGAGCCGCTCCCGTCCCCAGCGGTCACCCGCGGCCCCGGCCAGGACCGTGCTGGCCACATAGGCCACGGTGTACGTGGTCACCGTCCAGGCATCCCAGCCGAGCGAGATCCGGAAGGCATGGGCGAGCAGCGGGAAGGCCGGGGCCAGCACACTGGTGTCCAGGGCGCCCATGAAGACGCCCAGAAGATAGATCCAGAGCACGGACCAGTTCGGGCGCAGCGTCTTCGCCTCCCGATGGGGTCTGAGACACCCCGCCATCCTAGCAGACAGGCCGAACAAGTGCTGTGGCACCGCGCACGGGCGCGGGCGAGATCCAACGGGCGGTACGACCATAGAGGGTACACCCACCGCCATTGCCGTGGGCGATGTGAGGCTGCCTACATGGTGGATTGCCAGGGCTTCACGGATGCGGTAGACCATGGCCAAATGGCGGAGTCCGTGGTCCAGACGGACCTGATCAGATGGCTGAGCGGCCGGAGAACCACATGGGCGAGCGCGGGCATATCCGTTCAGATGGGGGCGGAAGGGTCACGCTCGTGATCGGCGAAATGGACCAATGAGGGTGGTCCATATGGACCAGATCCGAGGCCCGGGATCGAGCCCCTGAGAGCGGTGGCGCGACGGTCTGAGCAGGCGGGAGGCGGTGCTCTTGAAGCGACGGCTGCACCTGGGCGTCCGGGCACGGTTGGCGGGTGTGACGCTGCTGACCATGCTGGCGCTCTCCGCCTGCGCTCAGCACGCGCAGTCCGCGCTTCACCCGGCGGGTCCGGTCAGCCAGGCGGAACTGGGCCTAATGGGCTTCGGGTTCTGGATCATGTTGGGGGTCTTCGTGGTTGTTGTGGCCGTGCTGGGTTACTCCCTGGTCCGGTTCCGCGAGCGCAGGGGAGACCAGGGGCTGCCGCCTCAGGTGGAGGGCAACCACCGGCTTGAGATCGCCTGGACCCTGATCCCCATCGTCCTGCTGGCCCTTCTCATCGTGCCCACGTTCCGTGCCACCTTCGCCCTGGCCCAGCAGCAGCGGGGCCCGGGCGTGGTGCAGGTCACGGTCGTCGGGCACCAGTGGTGGTGGGAGTTCGACTACCCCCAGCTCGGCATCGTCACGGCGGACGAGATGCACATCCCAGCCGGTGAGCGCGTGCAGCTGACGCTGCGCTCCGCGGACGTGCTGCACAGCTTCTGGGTGCCGGCCCTGGCGGGCAAGGAGGACACCGTCCCTGGCCAGAGCAACACGATGTACCTCGAAGCGGCGCGTCCTGGGCTGTATCCAGGACAGTGCGCGGAGTTCTGCGGTGTGTCGCACTCGGAGATGCGCTTTGATGTCATCGCCCAGACGCCGTCAGCGTTCGCGGCCTGGGTCCAGGCCCGGCAGCATCCGGACAGCACCCCGGCCACGGCCCAGGCGGTGCAGGGTGAAAAGGTCTTTGCCCAGTATGGCTGCGGCAGCTGCCACACGATTGACGGCACCCAGTTCCAGGGCAAGGTGGGCCCCAACCTCTCGGGCCTCGGCACCCGCCTGACCCTGGCCGGCGCCTCGCTGCAGAACACGCCCAAGGACCTGCGTCTCTGGGTGTCCGACGCGCACAAGATCATGCCCTCCACGGTCATGCCGAACTTCAGCACCATGAGCTCCAGCGACCTGCACGCGCTCTCCGCGTACCTGGAGGGTCTGAAGTGACGAGGGTCGGGGCGGGTCGCGGCGGATGGCGCAGGCAGGCGGTCGGGTAGCGCGCGCACGGGCGGGAGGCGCGCGGGTCGGCACGGGCGGGTGCGGGAAAGAAGGGGACCAGATGGCGGCGGCGGCGGAACGGATCGGGGGTCTCGCGCGGGGAGAGGACCGCTCGGCGAGCGCGGTCTGGTCCTGGCTGACCACGGTGGACCACAAGCGGATCGGGATCCTCTACCTGTTCAGCTCCATGATCTTCTTCCTCTTCGGCGGGCTGGAGGCGTTTCTGATGCGCCTGCAGCTCATGCGCCCGGACGCCCACGTCGTGAGCTTCGCGCTCTTCAATCAGCTGTTCACGATGCACGGGCTGACGATGATCTTCCTGGCCGTCATGCCGATGTCCGTCGGCTTCATCAATTACATGGTGCCCCTGCTGATCGGGGCCCGCGACGTGGCCTTTCCCCGCCTGAACGCCCTCAGCTTCTGGCTGTTTCTGGCCGGCGGACTGGTGCTCAACTCCTCCTGGCTGTTGGGGGGGGCCCCCAACGCCGGCTGGTACAACTACGCGCCCATCAACACGGGGGCCGTGGTGCACGGCGTGTCGCTCAACCCGGGCAGCGACACGCTGGGCATCGACTTCTACGTCATCGGGCTGCAGTTGGCCGGGATCGGCACGCTGCTGAGCGGCATCAACTTCGTGGTGACGATCATCAACATGCGGGCCCCGGGCATGACCCCCATGCGGCTGCCGCTGTTCGTCTGGGCCAGCCTGATCACCTCGCTGATCATCGTCTTCGCCTTTCCGCCGTTCACGATCAACCTCGTGCTGCTGATGATCGACCGCATGTTCGGCACCGGGTTCTTCGATCCGGCCAGAGGCGGCAATGCCCTGCTCTGGCAGCAGCTGTTCTGGGTCTTCGGGCACCCCGAGGTCTACATCCTGATCATGCCCGCCTTCGGGATGATCTCTGAGGTGATCCCCACCTTCTCGCGCAAGCCGCTGTTCGGATACAGCTCCATGGTCTTCGCCCTGGTGGTGATCGCCTTCATGTCCTTCATGGTGTGGAGCCACCACATGTTCACCGTCGGCATGGGCCCGGTCGTCAACTCGATCTTCGCCGCCACCTCGATGGCGATCGCGGTGCCGACCGGCGTGAAGATCTTCAACTGGCTGGCCACGATGTGGGGTGGGCGCATCCGCTTCACGACCTCCATGCTCTACGCCGTGGCGTTCATCGTCTGCTTCGTGATTGGCGGTATGAGCGGCGTCATGCTGGCCGTGCCGCCAGCCGACTACCAGTTCAACGACAGCTACTTCCTGGTGGCGCACATTCACTACGTGCTCATCGGCGGCGCGCTGATGGCGCTGTTCGCCGCGGCCTACTACTGGCTGCCCAAGATCACCGGGCGGCTCCTGAACGAGCGCCTCGGTCGCTGGAACTTCTGGCTGGTCTTCATCGGCTTCAACGTGACCTTCTTCCCCATGCACTTTCTGGGCCTGATGGGGATGCCGCGCCGGGTGGCCACCTATCCAGCCAACCTTGGGCTCGGCTTCTGGAACACGGTCTCCACCGTGGGGGTCTTCATCCTCACGGCGGGCATTGTGGTCTTCCTGTACAACCTGAAGCGTTCCGCGCAACACGGGGAGCTTGCGGGTCCGGATCCTTGGGATGGCCGCACGCTGGAATGGTCGCTGCCCTCCCCGGTCCCCGAGTACAACTTCGCCGAAATCCCTCTGGTGCGCGACCGCGATCCGCTCTTCGCGGAGAAGGTGCACGGCAACGGACGCCTGGTGCCCGCCCAGATCGCGGAGGCTCACGCGGCGGAGGAGCACGCGAGCGCGCATCCCGCGGGCATCCATGTCCCCAACCCCACGATCCTGCCCTTCGTCGTGGCCGTGGCCCTGACGGTCACCGCCTTCGCCGCCATCTTCCGGGTCTGGCCCCTGGCCATCCTGGGCCTGTTGGCGGCCTTCTTTGCGATCTTCCGGCTGATGTATGACCACGATCCCGGCCACTACGTCCAGCCCGAGGAGGGTGCCCGATGAGCGCGCCGGAGGTCCGGACCCTGGAGGCGACGCCCGTCGGTCCGTACCGCCTGCCCACGCCGGCGGAGAACACCAAGCTCGGCATCTGGGTCTGGCTGGCGTCGGACTGTGCGCTCTTCGCCGCCCTGATCGCCACCTATGTCTCCATGCACGGGCACGTGGGCCACGCGCCCACGCCCCAGCAGCTGTTCGACCTGCCGCTGACGGCCACCGCGACCTTCGTGCTGCTGCTCAGCAGCCTGACGATGGGGTTGGGCCTGGAGGCGGCACAGCACGGCGAGCACCAGCGCCTGATGCGCTGGCTTGTGGTCACGATGATCCTGGGCCTGGCGTTTGTGGGCCTGCAGGCCGTCGAGTTCACGACCTACGTGCACCGCGGCCTGACCCCGGACGCGAGCAACTTCGGGGCGAGCTTCTTCACCCTGGTCGGCTTCCATGGTCTGCACGTCACCTTCGGCGTGGCCTGGCTCCTCTCCATCTTCATCTTTGTGGTCAGAAAGGGCCCGCTCGGGCCCCGGGACCTCTGGAGGCTGGAGGCCGCGAGCCTTTACTGGTACTTCGTGGATGTCGTGTGGGTGGTCATCTTCACCGTCGTCTACCTCCTGGGGAAGGTGAGCTAGGGTGGGCATCGGCGGACCTCAGCTGCACACCGGTCCCGAGCCCCGCCCAGCGGGGCGCGCGGTCGGAACGACGCGCGTCCACCTGCTGGTGGCCATCCTGCTGGCCGCCCTGACGATTGTGGCCTTTGTCAGCGTCGGAGGCCATCTGCTGCCCGTCGGCTGGCTGATCCCGCTGCTGCTCGTGCTGGCGGCGGCGCAGGTCTGCATGCAACTTCTCTACTATATGCGCCTGAAGTGGGACCGCAGGATCTTTGCCCTCCTGTTCGGGGGGGGTGTGGCGCTGGCCGTGCTGATCGTGCTGGCGGTGCACGCCATGCTGAGCCTGTAGGCCGCGCTCCGCTGGGAGACGGTCGGTGGGGCCAGCGGGCCCGCCGCGAGGAGACGGTGCGATGTTGACTCCATTCCGCCATGCGGGCTTCGTGGAGCTGTGGCATCCGGGTGTCATGCTGCTGGCGCTCATCCTCGCTGCGCTCTACCA
>JAKAUG010000081.1 GCA_021827805.1 Bacillota bacterium
CGCGTCAGAGGACGCCTCCTTCGAGGAGGAGTTGGTCCAGGACGTGCGGGAGATCACCACCGTCTTCTCGGCGCGACTCCATGGGAGACGCGGCCGCAAGAACAGGCAGGTGCTGGAGGCGCTGAACAAAGCGGCCAACGAGGCGGGCGGATCGTGACAGATGTGGCCCGAGACAAGCAGCCGCCGCTCAAGCGCACGTAGACTTGGCTGCGCTGCCGCGTCGTCGCTGGCGTATCAGCCCCGCCTCCTCTCCGGGGCCAGGCCCCACCAGCCATAGAGCAGGGCGCTGACGAGCATCCCCACCCCATACGAAGCGTCGCCGCCGCCGAGGTAGTGCATCGCTATGAACCCTTGGTACAGAGTCGAATCCATGAACGGCATCGACGCGGCGATCCCCACGAGAAACGCGAGCGCCGCCGGCCAGCCGCGGCGGGCCGTACCCTGGTGGCGGTGGACGTAGAAATCCACCAGGACGATCCCCAGCCAGGGGGCGATCCAGTATGAGAGGAGCAGAAGGAAGTTCCTGTATAACGAGGCAAAAGAACCACCACCGGCGACCATCAGCAGGGTGCCCACCCCGCCCGTCACCAGCGCAGCCACCCAGCGGCGGAGTGGTATCCCGGCTGCCAGCGAGCTTAGAGCGCCGGAATACAGGGCAATGGAGTTCACCGGCACAGTGGACGCTACCACCGCCAGGAGGGCCGGTACCGCAAAGGCCCCCATCATCCGGATCAACTGGGCCATGGGGTGGGCCACCGTCCCCAAGGATGCCGTGAGCGCCCCCAGGAGCTCCAGCCAACTGGCCACCAGGAAGCCGCCCAGCGCGCTGTATCCGCCTACCGCCCACTTCGACGCGCTCTGGGGCAGGTAGCGGGTGTAATCGGAACCTACGGCGGCAAAGCTGAACAGGTACGCGAAGGAGATGGAGGTCGTGAGGATGAAGAGCCCGAGATTGCCATGACCGGTGCGGGCGGCTGCGGGAGCGTGGAGCAGGGCCAGGACCGTCATGACGATGAACATGACGCCCAGAACGATGGTGGTCAGGCGTGCCAGCAGGTGCATCAGGTTGTATCCGAGGACGGCCGCCAGGACGGTGAGCCCCGCCAGCAGGACGAGGCTGGGCAGGTAGGACAAGGCCGTGAGGTGCTGCAGGGCGAACACGCCGATCACCACGTCGACGCCGAACCAGCCCATCAGCGTGATCCAGTTGAGGCCGGCGGGCAGCCGGGCCCAGCGGAGGCCGAAACTGCTGCGAGTGCTGATCAGTTGCGGTTCCCCGGTGATTGGCCCCATGGCCGCCGTCAGACCTAGGAAGACGGCGCCCAGCGCGTTGCCCAGAAGGATGGCCTTCCAGGCCCAGGTGAAGGAAAGGCCGAGGCTGACCCCCAGACTGCCGGTGAACCAGGTCAGGATGTTAAGGTTGGCACTGGCCCACAGGGTGAAGGATGATGACGCCCGCCCATGGCGCTCGGCCATGGGGATGGCCTCCGCCCCATAGGGCTCCACGCCGAGGACACGCTCGCCGTAGTTCTCCCGCGCCGCCATGGTCACGCCTCACGCTCCGACACCGATGCCTCGGCGAAAGTGGCCATCTGCGCCAGGGCCTTGCATGCGGCCTCCACCAGGGAGAAGGCCAGAATCGCCCCGGTCCCCTCCCCGAGGCGCATGTGAAGGCGCAACGGCGCCTCCAGTCCCAGTTCCTCCAGCAGAATGCGGTGGCCAGGCTCCTCGGATAGGTGCGAAGGTACGATGTACGGGCGGGCGGCGGGGACCAGCCGCGTGGCCACCAGAGCCGCCGCGCCGGAGATGAAGCCGTCGATCACTACGGGAACCCGCCTCAGGGCCGCTCCGAGGATCACCCCGGCCAGGCCCGCGATCTCCAGGCCTCCGACCTTGTGCAGCACATCCAGTGCGTCGGACGCATCCGGCCGGTTGACCCGCAGCCCCCTGCGAACGGCCTCCACTTTGGCCGCCAGCCGCATGTCGTCCACGCCCGTGCCACGCCCCACCACCTCTTCCGGGGCCCGGCCGGTGAAGGCGGCCAGGATGGCGGCCGAAGGCGTGGTGTTGCCAATCCCCATGTCGCCCGTGGCGATCAGGTCCGCCCCGCGGTCCGCCAGGTCTGCCGCCACCCCGATACCCACTTCCAAGGCGGCCTCGGCCTCCTGCGGGGTCATGGCCGGACCCTGGGCCAGGTTGGCGGTGCCACGCCGGACCTTGCGCGACCACAGTCCCGGCAAGTGAAGGTCCGTGGCCACGCCCACGTCCACCACCCGCACCCGGGTCTCGGTGTGGCGGGCGAAGACGTTCACCCCCGCGCCGTCGGCCAGAAAGTTGAGGACCATCTGTGCGGTGACCTCCGCGGGATAGGCGCTGACGCCCTCCTCCACCACCCCGTGATCCCCGGCCATGACCACCACCCACTTTTCCTGGATCCGCGGCAGGGGATTCCCCGTGATCCCGGCCAGTTGCACGGCCAGGTCTTCCAACATGCCCAAGCTGCCCTGGGGCTTGGTCAGGCTGTCCAACCGCTTTCTGGCGAGCGCCATGGCCCCCTGATCCAAAGCTCCGATGCCGCTGCGAATCTCTGCCCACCGCTGCACCGCGATCCTTGCCTCCTCTGCCTTCAGCCACCGGTGGCCCCGGGCCCGAGGTTCTCGCCGCAAAACAAAAGAACCCCGAGCTTGAACAAGCCCGAGGACTTTGCCTTCATCCTCTGCGAGCGAGAACCCGTTTCGCTATCGCGGAACGGGACAGGCAGGTCTCCTGGCTGCGGATCACCGCCTCCAACGCCTTCCCGGTCACCCAGTGGCCCGAGTTGGAGGCTCCCCGTTTACAGTGATGGGTTCGCGCCGCCGCCGGCCGACGCCGGTCCGGACTTCCCTATTCTCCCCCGGAGGGGGCACCTGTCCATCGCAGTGTAAGCGCCCCTGTCTATGCCGACAAGAGTGTTCGACCGGCTGGCGGCCGTCCTTCCCTGGAAGACGGCCTTGTTTCCGCTCTGCGCTGGTCCCAAGCCGTTACTTCCGGGAGCGGACGACGTCCACCCCTGCCCGGCACCTCCAGGAGACGGGGTCCGGTCACAGCACAGCAAGAAAGGCCGCCAGAATGGCGACCTTTCTTGCCCAAACAACGTGAGAACAGACGATCGAGACGCCCCGCGCAGTGATTGCTTTGACGCGGTTTCGGCCGTTCCAATTGGTGGAGGTGGGGAGGAGCTGCCCCTCCCGTCCGCGGATGAACCCACAGCACCCTCTACAGGCATAGCCCCCGTTTGCGGTCATCGCCCGCCTGCCGCCCCCGGGGACTGGGAGCAGGCGCGCCAGACGGCCTGTTCTCGTCACGCCCCGCGCCGTCGTACGGGGGTGACCGAGCCCGCTGTTTGACGTCGGATCTGACCACGCGGGCCTTGGCCAGCCGGCGCTCTAACTACCCTTAGGCAGCGAGAGGAAGAGCCTGTGTGTTGGCATCTAAGTGCCGTGCACGGGATTTACGAGCACGTGCGGCTCGGCCTGCCAGTACTGCCGGTCCGACCCACGTCGAACCTGCGCACCCCCAAACGTCCAGCGCCAGTATACCACACCCCGCGGTCACCTGCCGCGGTCCATCAGGCCCCGCTGCAGATCGCGCTGGCGGTCACGCTCGGCAACGGCCTCGCGCTTGTCGTGGGTCTGGCGCCCGCGGCAGAGCCCCAGCTCGACCTTGGCCCGGCCGCGCTTCAGATACAGCCGCAGGGGGATCAACGTCCGGCCACCCTGGCGCGCGTAGCGCAACAGCTCGTCGATCTCCTTGCGGTGCAGCAGGAGCTTGCGCGGCCTGGTGGGTTCATGGTTGAAACGGTTGCCGAAGTCAAAGGCGCCGATGTGCATGTGCAGGAGCAGACACTCGCCGTGCTCCACACGCGCAAAGGCCTCCCGCAACTGCACGCGCCCCTCGCGGATGGCCCGGATCTCCGTCCCGGTCAGGACCAGGCCGGCCTCCACGCGGTCCTCCACGAAGTAGTCGTAACGCGCGCGGCGGTTGTCCGCGATGAGTTGCTCGCCGGATCGCTCCGGCTCCTGCGGCACCATGGTCCCTCCCTCCAGCGACGGAGGGCTCAGTATAGCACCGCCACGCGCCCGATCCTAGCAGCAGCCACCGGCGACGGCGGGCAGGATGGAGACCCGGCTGCCGGCGCGGAGCGTGGTATCCAGGCCCCCCAGAAAGCGCACGTCCTCCTCGTCCACGAAGATGTTGACGTAGCCGCTGAGGTTACCATCGGCCAGACACAGGCGCGCCTTCAGGCCGGGATGCCTGCCGTCCAACTCCGCGATCAGCGAGCGCAGGGTGCCCGGCGTGCCGGTGACCTCGCCCTGCCCAGCGGTCAGATTCCGCAGCGGGGACGGGATGCGAACGCGCACCAACTCGGCTGTGGACACCAACGCCGCCTCCTCGGGGTGCGAGGGCCGTTCAGGCCACCGCGCCAGACAGGATGTGTTCGAAGGACTCCAGAGTCGGATCGATCTCGCGCGGCGCGGGCAGCGCGCCCGCCACCGCGTCCGGTGTCTTGAGCCCGTTGCCCGTGATGTACAGCACAACGGTCTCCTCAGGGTCGATGCGTCCGGTGGCGGCCAGCCTCTGGGCGCAGGCCACCGTCACCCCGCCCGCCGTCTCCGTGAAGATCCCCTCCGTGGAGGCCAGAAGGCGCATCCCGGCGACGATCTCCTCGTCGGTCGCCATCTCCGCGGCCCCGCCGCTCGCTCGGATCGTCCTGAGTGCGAAATCCCCGTCGGCCGGATTGCCGATGGCCAGGGACTTGGCGATCGTGCAGGCGCGCACCGGAGAGACCCGCTCGGCCCCGGACAGAAACGCCCGGCTGACCGGCGCGCATCCGGCGGCCTGCGCGCCCGAGATCCGCGTCCGTCCCGGAGGGAGAAGCCCGAGGTCGCGCAGTTCCGAGAGGCCCTTGCCGATCTTTGTGAGCACCGAGCCGCCCGCGATGGGCGCCACCACATGGTCCGGCGCGCGCCAGCCGAGCTGCTCGACCGTCTCGTAGGCCAGGGTCTTGCTGCCCTCGCTGTAGAAGGGTCGCAGGTTGATGTTCACAAAGGCCCAACCCTGCGCGTCGGCAATCTCCGAGCACAGCCGGTTGACGCGGTCGTAATCCCCGCGCACCGCGATGATGTTCGTGCCATAGACGGCCGTGTTCACGATCTTGGCCGGTTCCAGGTCGGCGGGGATGAAGACGTAGCTCTCCAGGCCGGCCTTGGCGGCGTGGGCGGCCACCGAAGCGGCCAGGTTGCCCGTCGAGGCGCAGGCCACCGTGCGCGTCCCGAAGCCGATGGCGGCCGAGATCGCGACGCCCACGACCCGATCCTTGAAGGAGTATGTGGGATTCACAGCGTCGTTCTTCACGTAAACGTGCCTGAGCCCGAGCGCGCGCGCCAGGTTGTCCGCGCGCACCAGCGGGGTGTAACCCGTGCCCAGATCCACCACCGGCGCGTCCAGCGCCAGCGGCAGCAGCGCCCTGTACCGCCACATCGAGGTGGGGCCCGCACTCAGGGAGTCGCGCGTGACGTGTCGGGCGATCGCCTCATAGTCGTACTCGATCTCCAGGGGACCCAGACACTCCGTACAGACGTGCACCGGACCCGCGGCGACTCTCCGGCCGCACGCCCGACAACGCAACCCACGCACGAAGGTCATACGCCCGCCCCCTCTCCTCTGGCTCGGCAGACGACCGACCAGAAAATGGAAAGCCCCTTCCGCAGAGGAAGGGGGGCACGCAGGGCTCCACTTCCTCTCATCTCTCAGACGCATGGCGCCTGCCGGAGTTGGCACCGCGCCGTGCTTGGGCACGGCCGGTTGCCGGGCTTCATCGGGCCAGTCCCTCCACCACTCTGGATAAGAGTTGCGCGGATGAAGTTGTTGCGCAGTACGATAGCAACGACCGCCCCAAGCGTCAAGTCATTGTCTGCGCAGGGCCTCCACCGGCTGGAGCTCCGATGCCAGGTAGGCGGGGTAGGTGCCGAAGAGCACACCCACCCCGGCTGCCGATCCCAAAGCGACGAAGAGCGAGCCCGGCAGGGGCGTGGCCTGCACCCCGTAGTGCAGCAGGAGGTGCACCCCGCCCAGGCCCCCGAGCCAGCCCACCGCGCCCCCCAGCGCCGAGACCAGGAGCGCCTCGAGCACGAACTGATAGAGCAGATCCAACTGCAGCGCACCCAGCGCCTTGCGCAACCCGATCTCCACCGTGCGCTCCCTGACGGAGACGAGCATGATGTTCATCACGCCGATGCCCCCCACCAGGAGCGAGACACCCGCGATGGCGGCCAGCATCAGGGTCAGCACCCTGCTGGCCGCATCGGCCTGCTTCACGAGGTCGTTGAGACTCTGCACCGAGACGGCTGGCCCGCTGCCCCCGGGAAGGATGAGGCTGCCGCCCCCGGAATTGCAGTTCGGGCAGTATCCCGGGGGCAGCGGGCCAAGGATCTTGCCGCTGGCGCCGCCCGCCGAACTGGTGGCCGCAAGCCCGAACATGTTCTCCAGGATGCGCTGGGCCTGCAGCACGGCAGGCTCCACATCCTGCCGGCTGGCGGCCTTCATCCAGATGGCGCTGACCTGATCGGTGTGCGTGAACCACTCGGCGCTGGACTCGGGGATGAGCACAGCCTGATCGATGCCGGAACCGACGCTCACGGTCTGGGCGGCGCACGAGGATCCGCTCCCGGAGCTGGCGCCACCGCCACCACCGCCACCGCAGCCCCCGGAGCCCCCGCTGCCGCCCGAGCCAGACCCGGAGCTGGCGCCGCTACCGCCGACCAGCGCCGTCACCTGGCCGCTGCCGATCTTGGCCCCGCCCTGGTAAGCCAGGACCCCCACGATCCGGAACGGGGCCTGCCCGATGTAGATGTCCTGCCCGACGGGACCCAGCCCCCCGAACAGGGACTGGGCGGCGTCATACCCCAGCACCGCCACGTTCAGGGCATGCGTCTCCTCAAGCGGCGTGAGGAAGCTCCCCTCGAACACCGCCTCGCGGCGGATGTCCAGGAGCTGTGGGGTCACGCCGAGCACCGTGACGGAGCTGCCCGCCGAGGAGGTGCCGCGCCAGCGGACCGGAGCCGAGACGCCAAGCACAGGCATGGCGGCGCTCACAAACGGGATGCGCAGCTCGAGGTCGGCCGCGGTGCGCGCGGTCAGGCGCACCTGGGCGCTGTGGCTCTCCACCGTGATGATGTTCGTCCCAAGGCTCTGGTACTGTGCCGCCACCGCCTGGCGGGCGCCCTCGCCCACCGCCACCAGACTCACGACCGAGGCCACGCCGATGGCCACGCCCAGCACCGTGAGCACGGAGCGCAGGCCCCCGGTGAGGATACCCCCCAGGGCCACCTCCAGCCCAGCCGCCAAGCGCACGACGAAACCCCAGATCGCCCTTGCCATGGTCCGCTCCGTTCCCGGCCCCGGGGCAGGCCGCCTATGCCTTGCCGCCGACCGCCGCCCGGGCCGTGGTCACCGCGGCGGCCCCCTGGACCCGCATCGGACCCACGCTCTTGACCACACCGCCCCCACCGGCGGTGGTCCCAGTCGCGGGCAGTCCCCTGTTGACCGAACCGGAGGGCACCACGGACCCGTTGCCTGTGGCGGCGCTGGCGGCCGCCGCGGCGGCAGG
>JAKAUG010000202.1 GCA_021827805.1 Bacillota bacterium
CGCCTCCATCGCCCATTCGGGGCGCCAGGAACTGCCACACATGAGGTTCCCCCCTCCTGGTGGGTCTGTGGGTGGGGCCGAGGAATCCACCAGGCCTGGGGTGGGTGACAGCCCCCCCAGCGCCCGGGCCAGGGACGGCCTGCGTGCCCTGCCTGCCCTCCCCAATGCCCTCCGCGCCTACATCGCGTCTACGGGCCCGCTCACCGCTTCTGGCGGCCTATCCTCGGCATCGTCCGGCCTGGGCCGCCAGCTCATGTCCACGCGCTGCGCGTCGACCCAGGCCAGGCCGGCGCCGATCAGGGGCCGCACCAGGAGCTGCAGCCGGCCATAATGGGTCCGCGCATGCAAAACGCGCACTCCCACGGAGAGCAGGCCCACGCCCATCGACGTGGCCGGGTGCAGCAGGCCCTCAGACCGCACCGCTGGCATCACCTCGATATCCGTCTCGCGGGCATCGCGCCGCATCGTCCATCCCTCCTCCCGTCCGCCGCAGGTAGAACGTGCGCCGGCCGAGGCGGATGCGCGGCGCGCCGCGGCCGGCCGGGCCGACGCGCCGGCTGGGCACCAGCTCATAGCCGACGGCGGCCAGGGCCTCGGTGACGGCGGCGAGCACGCGCCACCGCTCCCGGGCCTCGGCCGCGCGGCACAGAATCAGCCTGGGCACATCGGGCCGGTGGTACCAGAGCGCCCGGGGCCGGATCGGCTCGGCGCCCATCACCCCACCCCCAGCAGTCGGTCCAGGTCGGCCGGCGCCGGCGGCGGCGCCACCGCCACGCCATGCCGCTCCTGGTGCGATTTTACGGCCACGTCGAGACGGTCCAGGAATCGCTCGAAGGCGGCCATGGTGCGCGGGAATTGGAATCCTCGGATGATCTGCCGCGTATCATAGGCCCCCCAGAGGGGCCGAACCTGATCGGCCGGCAGGAAGAGGCTGCGCGTCGGCTTGCCGTATTGGTCCGCGGCGTCATAGCGGTACCCGGCCGGCGCACCCCCCGGCGCCGGAACTTTCGAACACCGGACCCAGGCATCAATGAGAACGCGCATGCGCACGTCCATAAACGCCGCGTGCTGATCGGTGCACAGGGTGGTGGCCCCGATCTTGCGCAAAAAAGCCATGAATTGCGTGAGGATCACATTCTGCGCGGAGAGGGCCATGCGGGAATCCACCAGGCGGTGCAGCTCGTCCAGGGCGACCACGCCCCCGCCGCCGGCGGCGAACTGCAGCCAGTCGTCCTCGGATTGCAGATAGTAGAGCCGGAACCGCCCGTTCCGCTCCCGATGGCGCTGGAAAAACTCCTCGCGCATCGGGTAGTTGGCGAGGATCGGTACGCCGCCCGCCCGGAACGAGGTGAGCCAGGCGAAATATGTGAGGCCGAGAGTTTTGCCCGACCCCAGATGCCCGGTGAATGCCATGATCATCGGCCTCGCCCCCAGAGGCCGCCGCGGCTCTGTTGCCGGCCGGCGCCCACAGACATCAGCCGCGGCCGCGACGCCAGGGCAATCGCCTGCAGCCCGTCCACGAAGTCCTTCGCGCCGCCGCCCAGGAGACGCAGGCGCTCGGCCTGCTCCACGATCTGCAGATAGGTGCCCCGGCCGCCGTCCAGATGCCGCAACAGCGTCCAGCCGGCGGCCTGCGCCCGGCTGACCGGCAGCTGGTGGCGCTCGATAAATGCCAGGGCCTCGGTGAAGGCTCTGGCCTGGGCCTCGGCGGCCAGGGCGCCGGGCGGCGGCCCCTGCTCGGCCGACACCCCGAATGCCTGTCCCAGGATGCCATCGGCCCCATTGGGGTCCGGCGGGCCGAAGAAGTCCGGCGCGGAGGCGAGATCAGCCATGGTGTCCCATCACCTTGATCAGCACGAAGGCCGTGAGGCCGAGCTGCATCCAGGTCCAGATGGTGGTCGAGGGCACCGGCCGCTCCTCGGGCCCGCCCATCACGGCGCGCAGCACCGCGGACTCCTCCAGGGCGCGCACGCGCTCGGCCTCGACCAGCGCGGGCAGGTCCGCGGCGGCCATGAAGAGGCGGCCGCCGTCGCGAAAGACAAACTCGCGAATTTGGTCACGCGGCAGGCTGACTGGGCCGGCGCCTACGGCGGCCGCGGTGGAGCTATCCACGGGGAGCAGCTGGGCCTGCCCGTCGCGCAAGAGCAGCAGGCGGTCCCGGGTCGCCGGCGCCCGGCGGCCGAACGGCAATGGCATCATCGCGCCCCCTTATCGGTGACGTTCGTCATTTGCGCCACGGGACCGGGACATGGCTCGGCTTGGCCCGGAATTGCTTGGACTGGGCCCGCATGCCAGCCGCGCTCTGCTGCATGCTCTGCAGCATCGCCTCCGCTCTGGCCTGGGCCTGCTCGGCCTGCCCGAGCCGCAGCTCGGCGACCAGCTCCTGGGCATGGCTGGCCAGCTCATCGAAATGATCGGCCAGCATGGTCAGAAGCTCGGCGGGATTGCGCGGGGCCTTCACGCGATCACCCCCTCTCGCGCCGGAAGCGCCGGCGGCGCCATGCCGGCGCCGACATGCGTCGTGTGATCCCATCCGGTGCGGGTGCAGGTCAGGAACCCGCTCAGCACCGGCCAGATCCAGGTGAAGGAGTAGACCATGGCCGCGGCGAGGTTGGCGGCGGCCAGGCGCGCCGGGATGCGCGCCCGCCAGAGGAATGCGCCATTCCAGAGGCCGTTGACGACGGCCCAGACCAGCAGGCCGCCGAGCCCCTGCTGGGGCAGGACGGCCAGGAAAAACGCGCAGGTCAATACGATTGCCACGGGATTCCAGAGCATCAGCCACTGGTCCAGCGCGACCAGGTCGCGGGCCAGCAGGGCGCGGGCCGCCAGGTCCGGCCCCAGACGGATGATGAGCTGCGCCTGGCCGCGCATCCAGCGTGTCCGCTGGCGGATGCTCGCCGCGAGCGTGATAGGCTTCTCGTCGTAGGTCGGGTGCTCGCAGTAGCGCACGCGGTACCCGGCCATGATGAGCTGCAGCGTGTATTCCAGGTCGTCCACAAGAGTGACGGGGCGGAACGGGATCTGCTCCAGGGCCCAGGTGGCGATGGCGCATCCGGTGCCCCCGAGCTGTGCGGACAGACCCAGGCGCATGCGGGACCGTTGCACGCTGAGATTGGCCACCCAATAGGCGGCGGCATAGGCGCGGCTGATCCAGGATGACTCCGGATTGCGGGTGTCCAGCGCCGCCTGCACCGCGGCGGCGCCGGCCGCCAGCTCGTCGCTGAGGCCGCGGAGCATGCGTGGGTGGACGAGGTTGTCCGCGTCCACGACCACGACCCCATCCCAGTGCCGCAGATCCGCTGGCGAGAAGTATTCATGCAGGAGCCATCCCAGGGCGAATTGTTTGCCGCCCCGGCCGGAGCGGCGCTGGGCGATTTCGTCGGCGCCGGCGGCGACCGCCCGCGCCACCGTCCAATCCGAGCAGTGATCGGCCAGCACCAGAAGGTGCAGCCGCTCGCGCGGGTAGTCCGATGCCTGCAGGCTCCGCAGCACGTCCGCGATCACGGCCTGCTCATTATGCGCCGGGATCACCACCAGGAGCCGCCCCGGGACGGCGGCCGGCGCGGACCGGTGGCGGAAGAGCCCGAAGAACCCGACGAGGAACGAGTACAGGGTCAGCAGGACGCCGATCGTCACCAGGTCCGTCGCCAGGTGCAGCATCACCACCACTTCACTCCCTGCTTCAGGCTGAGATAGAACCGATACGCCCCGAGCGCCGCGCGCACGGCCACGACCAGGGCGGCGGCGGCCAGCGCCGAGGCCAGGGCGGCCTGCCAGCCGGGGCCCAGATATGTGATGGGCCCGAGCCATGTCCCCGCCCCGGAGAGACCTTGCGCGGCCACAAGGTTGGCGTTCTGCAGAGCGTTGACGGCCGACTGCAGCAGGTCCGAGGCCGGCACGATGATCGCATTCGTTATCGCGTACATGCCCTCACCGCCCGAAGAGGGTCACGATCGCCAACGCGGCGGCGGCCCACACCGCGAACGCCAGCAGATAGCCGAGGACCTGGAATCCCATCGGGTCCAACAGCGACCGCACGAACGAGAAGCCCTGCTGGAGCTGGGAGATGGGCGTCCCGGTCGGCGTGGCGCCGGCCAGGGATGCGAATGTCGCGATGACTCCCTGCATGACGCTGAAGAGGATCTGGATCCCGAGAAGAATGACCTGGATCACCAGGCCGGCGAACTGGACGATATGGTCCAGCAGGTAGCCCAGGCCGGCGAAGAAGGAGTAGACCTGCGCGAAGAGCCCGGCGACGAAGGTCAGCGCGTTCTGCCAGAGGGTGCCAAGCCAGGCCCACATGCGCGGTCACTCCCTCCAGCCCCCCGTCGCGTACTCCACCCAGCGCAGCACCGCGGCCATCACCCAGAGCGCCATGCCCACCAGCGCCGGCGCGGCGATGATCGGCCAGTCCTGACCGGCCAGGCCGATCGCCCAGGCGTAGACACCTGTCGGAAGCCACGCGCTCATGGCAGCACCCCGTCCCCGCCGTTGGGGCCGTCCCCGGCGTTGACCCCATCCCCGCCATTGGGACCGTCGCCGGAATTGACCCCGTGGCCAGCGATCGGGCCATGTCCGCGGGCCACCCCGTCACCGGCGGCCGGCGGCGAACCCGCGGCGAGCCCGTCCCCCGCCGCCGGCGCCGCCGCCGCGGCCGTGCCGTCGCCGGCGGCCTGGCCGTCGTTGCCGGCCGCCCCGTCCCCTTGGACTACCGCGCCCGGAGTCACCTGGGCGTCCGGGGCCGGGACGGCGTCGGGCGCCGAGCCGAATAGGCCCGCCGGCGTGGAGGGCGGCGCCGGCAGGTTGCCGACCTGGGCCGCCGCCGGCGGCTGCGTGAGGGTGGGCACGGTCGTGGAGAGGGCCGCCTGCTGCGTGCTATCCATGGCGGGCAGCGCCGGCGTCTCCGGTGGCGTGCCGGGGCTCTGCAGCAGGGTCAGGATCTGCTGGGCATATACGTCGGCCGTCACAGTCGGCGGCGTGGTGCCGCTGCCGCTGCTGGTCGGGCAGGGCGAGGGCGTGGCCCAGGTCGTGGTATCGCCGAGGTTGTTGGTCATGCTCGACCACCAGACCTGGCGGCAGCCGACGGCGTTGCTTGTGATCAGCGTGTAGTGGACCTCATACCATTCCGCGGTGCCGATCGGCACGGCATAGGGGCTGCCGTTGCTGGTCGGCACCTGCACGGTCTGGCTCTGGGTGTCCTGCCAGTTGGTGAAGGTCGCGCTCACCGTGTCCCCCGGCTGCAGCTGGCCCCCCAGCTCGATCCCGGTCAGCCAGCACCCGGGGTCGCTGGAAAGGGGCGGGAGCTGTCCGTTGCAGGCCAGCAGGACCGTGCTGCTGAGCGTGGTGTCCGGGGCACTGGTCTGCTGGGTGTCCACGCCATAGCTGGCCGCCATGGCCGCCGAGGGCAGCAGCAGGGCGCCGAAAAGGGCCGCGCCCAGGCCGAGGGCGAACCAGCGCCGGCGCCGGGGCTCAGACCTCGTCCTCGTCATCGGCGCGCACCCTCCCTGCCGGTTGCCGGCGCGCCCCCATCTCGTCCGCGGCGACGCCCACTAAGCGCAGCAGGCCCGCCGTGGCGGGAAACGCCAAGGCGAAGGCGATGATCGGCCACCACTCGGCGAGCAGCTGGCCGGCGGTCGTGGAGACCGAATACACGAGATAGGTCCAGTCCACGCCCATCGGCCCCAGGACCTCCACGCCGGCCACCCTCCCTTCACATGCGGCGGACGTGGCGTGAGGCGTCGCGCACCAGATCCACGATCAGGCCGGCGAAGGCCCCAAAAAGCGCCAGCGCCAGCGCGAGGACGAGGGCCGGCCAGAGGCCGGAGAAGAGATTCTGAATAGCCGTCCATAGCCCAGACTGGATGAGATCCGGGATAACGAATGCCGACGTCGCCGTGCTCACAGCCCGCGCACCTTATCCGCGCCGCGCATGACGACTGAGATGAACCCGCCGCCCAAGCCGGCGAAGAGCATCAGGGCCAGGGCCAGCACGATCGGCGGCCAGAGATCGCTGAAGAGGGCGCCGATCGCCCCCCAGAGCCCGGCGTCCGCCAGGCTGGGGATGCTGAACGGCTGCGCGACCAGTGTCACCGCCAGCGTGGTCGCCGAGACGTAGGAGCTGGGCGAGCTGGCGCCCGCGCTGTTGACCGCCTCGACCTCGTAGTAATAGGTCGTGGTGCTCTGCAGGCCGGTGTCCGTATAGGTGGTGCCGGCCGGCTTGGCGATGAGCGCGAAGGGCCCGCTGGGCCCGCTGCCGCGCAGGACCCCGTAGTAGGTGGCCCCCGTCACCGTGTTCCAGGACAGGGACACCTGCCCGGAGCCGCCCGTCGCCGTCAGCCCCGAGGGCGTCGCCGGCGGCGTCGTCGCGGCGCTCGGCGTCGCGCTGGCGGAACCGCTGGGCGAGCTGGTCCCCGAGCCGTTCACGGCCTCGACCTCGAAATAGTAAGTCGTGCCGTTGGTGAGCCCGGTGACGGTATAGGTGGTGCCGGTGATTCCCGAGGCGACGGAGCTGTAGGTGCCGCCGCTGCTGGTGCTCTCGAGCACCGTATAGCTGCTGGCGCCGCTGGAGGCCGTCCAGGACAGGGCGACCGAGCCGTCGCCGGCGGTGGCCGTCAGCCCCGTGGGGGCGGACGGAGGCCCGGAGGCGAAGGCCCCGACGCCGAATGCCGCCGTCGCCGTCGCCTGGGTCGAGAAATAGGGGTAGAGGGTGCCCGACGTGGCCGACAGCGTCGCCGTCCATTGCTGCAGCACCGTGCCGGAGCTGCTCTCCTGCTGCACGGTGAGCGTGGTGGTGGCGTTATCCCAGGATACGCTCCAAATCTGCCCGGAGGCGGGCGCGGTCGTGGGCGTGAGGCCGGTGCCGGTGCCTATCCAGCTGCTGACATTCTGCAGGCTGATGCTCGATAGGCCCAGGAACCGCACCGCGACGCCGGCGCCGGTGTCGGTGGCCAGGCCAAACCACGCATTCGTAGCAGTGCTCAACGTCCACTGCAGGCTCGCCGCCGCCGAGGTGGCCGCGACCGAATATTGGTCAGCGGCGAACCCGGCATCGGAAGACGTGCCGGCATAGCTGTCCGTCGTCCCCGAGAGCGTCCAAGTGCTCCACGGGCCGCTGCCCGTGTTGTATTGGGTCCACGTCCCCGATGCCGCCGCCGCCGGCGCGAGCAGGCCGAGCATGGCGGCGATGACGCCCAGGGCGAATGCTCCTCGCGCCAGGCGGCGGATCATCGGCCCCCTCCCCCTCCGCGCGGGCCCCGGCGAGGGCAGCCGGCCGGCTGCCCTCGCCGAGTGTCCCAGGGTGCTTAGATGCCCTTGATCTTGTTCGCGCCACGGTCGACCACGCTGATGAAGCCGCCGGCGATGCCCGCGAAGAGCGCCAGCGCCAGCGCCAGCACGATGGCCGGCCAGAAATCCATGAACAGAGTGCCGATGGCGCCCCAGAGGCCGGCGTCGGCCAGGCTCGGGATGGTGAACGTGTTGACGACGACGGTGCTCATACCCTACCCCCCCCCTTCTCCTGGCCACCGGCTCAAAGCGCCGGCCAGCCTCGGGTG
>JAKAUG010000107.1 GCA_021827805.1 Bacillota bacterium
TATGCGCTGTTTGGCCGCGTCTCCGCGCGCCTGGACGATGCGGCGAACTGGCTGCCCGCGCGCCTTGGTGGGCTGGTGACCCTGGCTGCGGCCGGGATCCTGGGTCGGTCGGTGCGCGGCGGCTGGCGGGCATGGCGGCAGGATGCCAACCACCACCCGAGCCCCAACGCCGGGATCGGGGAGGCCATCTACGCTGGCGCGCTGGGGCTGCGGCTTGGTGGGGCCTCCCGCTATGGCGGAGAGGTGGAGGAGCGCGGCGTCCTCCACGCGGTTGGGCGCTCCCCTGCCGCGGGGGACGTGCGTAGGGCTCTGTGGCTCCTGGCGGCCACTGCCACGCTCGGCGCGGCACTGGCCGCGCTGGGGCGGTGGTGGTTGTGAACATGCGTGGCCCGCGCACCGCCTGGGTGCTCCTGACACGCGTCCCGTGGCCTGGAGAGATCGCCTCGCTCGCCGCGGGGGCCGGATGGTTCCCGGTGGTGGGAGCACTCCTGGGAGGGGTCTCGGGGCTGGCTTTTGTCGGGGCGTCTCGGCTGGGGCCGCTGACCGCCGCCGCGGTGGCGCTGGCGGTCGAGGTCGTGCTCACCGGGGCGCTGCACTGGGACGGTTTCGCGGACTGTGGGGATGCCCTGGTGGCCGGTGGCGACCGGGCGCGGCGCCTCAGTGTGATGCGCGACCCGCGCCTTGGCAGCGGCGGGGTGCTCGCCCTGGCTCTGGCCGCGCTTGCGGCCGCGGGGCTCCTGAGCGGCGTGCCGTCAACCCGTGCGATTCCCGTCCTGACCGCCAGCGGCGCGCTTTCCCGCTGGGTGGTGGTTGTTGCCGCGGCCTGGCTTCCGGCCGCAGACCCTGAGCATGGTACAGGGCGCCAGTTGGCCCAGAGGGTCCGCTGGCCCGCGCTGGTCGGGGCCAGCGTGGTCGCGGTCGGCGTGGCGTTCGCGGCGGGAGCCCCACTGGCGGTGCCGACCGCGGCCCTCGCGGGGCTCGGCGTCGCGGGTCTCCTCGCGCGGCCGCTCGGCGGTGCCACGGGAGACACCTATGGCGCCACCGCTGTGATCGCCTGGCTGGCCGCTCTGGCGGCGATGGCGTGGCGCTAGATCTGCCAGAGCATGGCGGCGACCTCGCCTGGGCAGAGGCGCGCTACGGCCCTCCGCCCGGCGGTGCCTGGCTCGACTTCAGCGCCAACGTGCATCCCGACGGGTGCCCGCCGGCGGTGCTGCGCGCGGCGTCCCAGGCCCTCGACGCTGTGGCACGCTATCCAGACCCCGCGTCGCGGCGGGCGACCAGCGTCCTGGCCGCGCGCCTGGGGGTCCCCCCAGAGAGCGTGCTATTGACCAACGGCGGGGCTGAGGCCCTGCACCTGGCGCTCCGGCACCTGCGCCCGCGCCGTGTGGGCCTGGTGGAGCCCTGCTTTGCCGAGTACGCGCGCGCGGCCCGAGCCGTGGACGCCGCCGTGCACCGGTGGTTCCCCGATCCGGAGGTCCCGTGGGACGGGCTCGCGCCTGAGTTGCTGACCTGCGAGGCGATTGTGCTGGGCCGACCGAACAACCCCACCGGCCGGATGCCGCCTCTGGTTGACCATCCGCGTGTGGTGTGGGATGAGGCGTTCATCGACTTCGTGCGCGGCGTCCCCTCTCTCCGCCAGATGGCCGCGGATGGGGGCTGCATCGTCGCCGGTTCCCTGACGAAACTGTACGGGCTGGCCGGGCTGCGGGCTGGCTACCTCGTGGCGGCGCCGCGGGAGATCCGGGGCATGGCGGCCCTGCAGCCGACGTGGTCCGTGAGTGCCATCGCCCAAGCCGCTGTGGAGGCTGCCGCCGCAGTGGAGGTGGACCTCACCTGGCTGTCCTCGGCCAGAGAGGAGCTCAGCAGGGGGCTGCGGGAGGTCGGACTGCGCCCCCTGCCCGCCGTGGCGAACTTCGTGCTCGCCGGGGATGCAGCGCCGGATCTCGCCGCGCGCCTGGCGCGCAGGGGCGTGCTGGTGCGAAACTGCGCAACCTTCCCGGGCCTTGGCCCCAACTGGATCAGGGTCGCGGTGCGCCGCCCCGCGGACAACGGCAGGCTGATCGCAGCCATCAGCGCAGCCAACCGAGACGCCGCACGGGAAGGCTGAGGCGCGGGGCGTCCGAGGCCTCGGCCACCAGGGCCGTTGCTGGACCGGCGGAGCCCGTCTCGGCGGCGCCCTCGAGTTCCGCCTCCAGGCCGGCCTCGCGCGCCAGCACATCGGCCTCGTGCCAGGCCCCGCGCGAGCCGACGGGAACGAGGGCGTGCACCCTGGGCAGCAATTCCCGCACCAGCGCGGCATCCGCGATCTCCGGGTCGTCCAGGCGCACCGCCGCACCGACCTTGGGCACGCCGACGAGGTAGAGCCCATCCCCCCGCTTGGCCGTGAGCCACGGCTCGGCCAGATAGCCCACCACGGTTACACCGACACGGTGTCCGAGGACTTCGGTCCCACCCCGCCGGCCGCGTCGCAGGCCGTGACCAGGTACCCGCTCGCCGGCAGCCGCGCGATGGCCAGGTCGCGGATCAAGCTTGCAGCCAGCGGGCCAGGACCCCACGGCGGTCCAGGGCCCCGCAGAGGGTTGCCGCCAGCAGCACGTTGACCGCGGATGCGATCAGCAGCTGCACGGCGCCGCTGACGAAGAAGGCGAGGCCAAAGCCTGGGATGGGGATGAACAGCGCGGGTTCCACCGCACCGTTGAAGAAGATCCCCCAGACCACGGCCACGATCCGCCCCGCGCGGCGCCACAGCCATCCGGTGGACGCGGCCGAGATTGCCATGAGCCCGGCGATCGCCAGGTGCACCGGCAGGGTCAGGGGAAAGCCGGCCAGGGCGGCGGTGAGCAGGTGCCTGATCGCGGCCACCGGCGCGCCAAAGGCCGGTCCAAAGGCCATCGCCCCGAGGTAGCCGGCCAGGCTGTCCAGGGCCGGGGTGCCGAGAACGCCCGGGATGTGGATGTGGGCCCCGGCTGCGGACAGGCCGATGAACAGCCCCATGAGTACGAGCCGCCGGAGCCGCACGCGCCGTTTCCCACCAGATCGCCAGCTTGATCCCGGCTTCGGCGCCGAGGCCCTCGCCGCTTCCGCGGCCGTGCGGGGCGTGGCCCCAGGCGGCCGGGCGCGGTCCGGCTGGCGTTCGAGACCTACGCACCGACAGGGGTGCCGCACCGGGCGGGGAATCCACCACGGTGGCCCCTGCCCCCAACCGGCGGGGGCCGAGATGCGGGGGGCGAGCAAGGCCGTGGTCATGGGCACGTTCTCGGCGGAGTCCGCCGGGCAGGGTGGCATCCTGCTGCCTGGCGGGACGACGCCCAACCGTGTCTACCGCGTTGCCCTCCCCGCGGGCGGCACCGCCATCCGCAAGGTTCTGTCCCTTGAGACACCCGAGATGCGCGCACAGGGTGAGCGCGAGCTTTCCTTCTACACCAGCGGGCTCGTGGCGGCCCTGCCGTCGCGCTGCCGGGCGCCGCGACTCCTGGCCCCGCCCCTGCGGCGCGCCAACGGCACGGCCGAATTGCTGCTGGAGGACGTGGGGGCGTGCGGCCCGCGCACGCTGCGGGCGCTGTGCCGGGCGGCCGCCGATCTGGCCCACCTGCACGCGACGTTCTGGGACCGCTGCCCCCAGGCGCCCTGGATGCTCCCGGCCGGCGGACGTATCCCGTACGCCTCCGTCGCTCTGGCGCGCTCAGCGGTGGTCGCGGGCGCGGCGGTCCTTGGGGGTGAACGTCGCGCCCTGCTGTCCCTGCTGGACGGCCTGGACCGCCTGGCGGCACGCCGCCGCTCCGCGGTGCAGACGCTGGGTCATGGCGACTACTGGTCCGCCAATCTGGCCGTGGGTTCCCATACCGTCGCGCTCGACTGGTCGGACACCGGTCCGGCCGCCGCTGGCGAAGACCTGGGCGTGATGGCCTGGACCACGGTGTGGTTCGGCAAGTACCCATGGCGCCGCTATGAAGCCCTGCTCACGGCGCTGTTCGCGGCCTATCAACGGGAGGCCGGCGCCCTCCTCGGCCGCGCGCCGTCGCTCGACGCCCTGCGCGAGGGAGCCGAACTGGCCATCGCCAGCCGCTTCTTCGCCTGGGCGCTCGCCGAGGAGTTGCCGGCGGCTCTGGGATGGCGGTCCCCCTCCCCCCGCTGGCCCCGCCGTCGCGGGCCCGCCTTTACCTCCTGGTGGGCCGGGGCCCTGGGGGGTATGGCTGGGCGCCTGGGCCCCCTGCGGGCATGAGGGCCGCGCCGGGTCACGGGTCCCGCGCGCCCGCCGCCAGGCGGACCCCAGCACGAACCGGCGAGAATCCCCGCGCGTTCCCGGATGTCTGGGCTCTGGGGTGCGCGGCTCCCGGACCGCCCTCACCCGAGGCCGCAGATGCGATAGAGGCGATCAAGATCCAGATGCGCACGCAGGGTGGCGGCCAGGCGGTCGAGCGCCTGCTGGCGGGCCTGGACCGCGTCGGCAAAGGCCGAGGGCCCAAGCGGCTCCAGGCCCCGGCGCCGACGCAGTTCGTTCACGAGAGCGGCGCGGAGCGAGCGGTCCTCAAAGAGCCCGTGCAGATAGGAGCCGAGGACCCGGCCGTCGGGTGAGCCGGCGGAGAGGCCCTGGGGTGTCAGCCACTGCCCGGCGGCGTCGCTGCGGCCGCTGCGGATCTCGTACCCATCCAGGTCCTGGCCGCGGGGCAGCCACGCGGGGCCGCCGGTGATCGTGGCCCGGGTCAGGACGGTACGCTTGTCTCCATGGAAGGTGGTGACCACATCCAGAAGGCCGAGTCCGTCCACCGTTCCGCCCCCCGGGTCCTCCACGCATGCGGGATCGTGGAGTTGCCGGCCCAGCAGCTGCATTCCGCCGCAGATGCCCCACACCAGCGGCGCCGCGTGGAGGGCGCGCGGCCAGCCCCGCGCGCGCAGCCAGCGGAGGTCGGCGATCGTGTTCTTGCTCCCCGGGACGATGAGCAGATCGGCGCCCTCGGCCTCCCCAGGGTCGTCGGCGTAGGTCAGACGCAGGCCGGGCGTCGCCGCCAAGGCCGCGAAATCGGTGAAGTTGCTGATACGGGGTAGGCGGATCACGGTCACGCGCAGGTCCTCCGGGCCAGGCGGCGAGGCAGCCGGTGCCTGGTCGCGCTGGATGCTGACGCCGTCCTCCTCGGGCAGGCCGAGGTCCAGCCAGGGGACGACCCCGAGGACGGGCACGCCGCCGCGTTGCTCCAGGATCCGCACGCCGTCTGCGAAGAGGGCGGGGTCGCCGCGGAAGCGGTTGACCACCAGGCCCCGCACACGCGCCCGCTCTTCTGGCCGCAGAATGTCCAGGGTTCCAAGCAAGGCCGCGAAGACGCCGCCGCGGTCAATGTCCGCGACGAGCAGAACCGGCGCGTCGGCGAGCTTGGCCACCGCCATGTTGGCGATGTCCCGGTCGCGCAGGTTGAGTTCCGCCGGGCTGCCGGCCCCCTCGATGACCACGATGTCCGCCGCCGCGCGCAGGCGCCCGAGGCTCTCCCCGATGGCCCGCCAGGCACGGGGACGGGCCTGATCGTAGTAGGCGCCCGCGCGGAAGATGCCCAGCGGCCTGCCCTGGAGGATCACCTGCGAGGCCATCTCTCCGGTTGGTTTGAGCAGGACCGGGTTCATGTCTGTGTGGGGCGGGACTCCCGCGGCTTCGGCCTGCAGGGCCTGCGAGCGGCCGATCTCGCCCCCGTCGAGTGTGACGGCGGCGTTGTTGCTCATGTTCTGGCCCTTGAAGGGGCGCACGCGCCAGCCGTCCTGAGCGAGCAGGCGGCAGAGGCCGGCTGCGATCCAGGACTTGCCCACGTGCGACGCGGTGCCCTGGATCATCAGGGTGCGCCCCAGCGGCGCGGAGGCCAAGGCGGAACCCCTCCTCTCACGGTGCGCGGGGTCAGGGAATCGGAAGCGTTCTTGGGCCCCAGCGGCCGCGCGCCACGGTCTCAGAACTCGATTCCGCGCGTGGCCCGCCGGCCCTTGTCGAACGGGTGCTTCACGAGGCGCATCTCGGTCACCAGATCCGCGATCTCGATGATCTCCGGTTTGGCGTACCGTCCGGTGAGCACGACGTGCATCTGGGGCGGGCGGCGGCGCAGGAGATCCACGACATCGTGTACCGTGAAGACCTCGTGCACGGGGATGCTCGTGGTGGCCAGGGCGTAGTTGATCTCATCCAGGATCACGACATCGTGCTGCCCGGCCATGATGACCTCCTGGGTCTTTGCCCAGGTGGCGCGCATGGCGGCCATGTGCACCGCGGGGGTCTTCGTCCAGGTGAACCCCTCACCGAGCGGGATGAATTCGAGCCCGGGGAGGTAGGCGGCTGCCTTCTTCTCTCCGGGCTGCCACTGTCCCTTGAAGTACTGGATGACGGCCACACGGAAGCGATTGCCCACGGCGCGCATGGCCAGCCCCAGCGCGGCCGTGGTCTTGCCCTTGCCATCCCCGGTATTCACGATGATCAGGCCAGGCAACCCACCGGCGGATGTCTGGGACTCCGCGGGTGCGTCCTCCTCGTCGCCAGTCATGCGGCGCGTTCCCCTTCCCCTCGCTGCGGCTCAGACATGTCGTCCCCGCCGAGGCCCTGGCCACGGCAGGGACGGTTCCGCCTCGGCCCGGGTGTCGGCCCCGGCCACCCGAGACGCCCCAGCAAGGTTGACAACTCCACCACCCGCCGGTCAAGGGGGTAGGCATGGCCACGTGGTCTGGCAGCATCCGCAACCCGCATGCCGCGCGGTGGCGCACGCGCTGACCGAGGGGCATCCGTTGGCGATACCAGAGGATCCCGGGGTGCGGGAGGGGGCCCCGCGCTAGATCCGCGGCGCATCCCCGACGGCGGCCAGGAGCTGGTCCTGGCGGAGTTGCGGCGCCGTCTGGCGTCCCCAGCCGAAGCGCAGCACTGGACCATAGAAGCCGACCGAGTCCGCGTTGGCGTTGAACTGGCCCTCGACGGCGCACAGGAAATGCCCCACGGCGTCCTCCAGGTAGGGCCCGGCCCCCTCTGCACGCCGCAAGCGCTCCGAGGGAGTCGCCCCCTGACGGATGGCCAGCGCCAGGGGGAGCTGGTCCTCGGCAAGCAGGCTCAGGGCAAAGCGGCCCCCGGCCTGCACCAACGCGGCGGCAGGTCCGTCCCGCTCACGGCAGAGCAACATTCGCGGCGGCTGGTGTGAGCACTGGATGGCCCACGAGGAGACCTCCACGTGCTCGGCTCCCCCTGCGCTCGCGCCCACCAGGAACAGCCCCCACCGCCGCTCCCGATAGACGGCCTGGAGCGCCGCGGCATCGGCCCCCAGGGTCGGCGCCGCGGCCAGACCCGACCCGTCATCGGCAAAGCCCCGCACCGGCAGGATGGCGGGGCCGCGAAAGCCGCGGCGCTGGATCTCGTTCACCGTCAGGTTTCGCTTCGCCGGGTGCAGGAGTGCGGCGGCATCGAGGTCGCCCACCGCGAGCAGGAAATCCCCGAGGTCCACAGCCTCCGCCAGTCGGCAATCGAGGTAGCCCACGCCGTCCGCCAGGACGGGGCAGCCAGATCGG
>JAKAUG010000038.1 GCA_021827805.1 Bacillota bacterium
GTTGCAGGCGAGCAGGTAGCGCACGAACTTGCGGATGTTGTCGTAGATCGCCCGCCCCTCCTCGATGGCGGCCACGATGCTGGCGAAGTTGTCGTCGGTGAGCACCAGGGCGCTGGCCTCCCGCGTCACATCCGTGCCCGCCCGTCCCATGGCGACGCCGATGTCCGCCTCCTTGACCGCGGGGGCGTCGTTGACGCCGTCCCCGGTCATCGCCACCACCTGCCCCCGGGAGCGCAGGGCACGCACCAGACGGAGCTTCTGCGCCGGCGAGACCCGGGCGAACACGGAGATCCGCTCGACCACGGCCGCCAGTTCGCGGTCCGGACAGGCGTCGAGTTCCGGCCCGGTCATGACGGCGGGCTCGCCCTCACCCAGGCCCACCTGGCGGGCGATGGCCGCGGCCGTGCGGGCGTGGTCGCCGGTGATCATCACCGCGCGCACCCCGGCCTGCCGGCAGCGGCGGATGGCCGCGGGCACCTCCGGCCGCGGTGGGTCCCACATCCCGACGAGCCCGATGAAGCACAGGTCACGCTCCAGATCCGCCGCGCCCGGGGCGGGCCCCATGAGCGGGGTGGGCCAGGCCCGGTCGGCCAGGGCCAGCACCCGCAGGGCCTGACTGGCCATGTCCTCGCCCTGGCGGCGGATCCGCGCCGTCCAGCGAGCGTCCAGCGGCTGCCGCCCCGCCTCCGTGCGCACCCAGGCGCAGCGCCCGAGCACATCCTCCAGCGCGCCCTTGGTGTACACCCAGGGTCCATATGGACTACCGGTCAGCACGGTCATGCGGCGGCGTTCTGGCTCAAACGGCACCTCGGCGAGGCGCGGGTGGGCGGCGCGCAGGGCCGCGACCTCCTCGGCCCCCCGCAACTGCAGCAGCGCCGCCTCCGTGGGATCGGACGGGGCCCCGGGGTCCAGGGAGGCGTTGTTGCAGAGCACCGCCACCTCCAGCGCGGCCAGGGCGACCGGCGTGGGTAGGGGCAGGTCGCCATCGGCCCCGAGGCGGCCGTCCTCGACCTCCACGCGCTGGCCCGCCAGGAAGGCGGCGCGCACGGCCATCTGGTTCTGCGTCAGGGTGCCGGTCTTGTCGGCGCAGATCACGGTGGCACAGCCCAGCGTCTCGACGGCCGGCAGGCGCCGCACGATGGCGTGCCGGGAGATCATGCGCTGCACACCCAGCGCCAGGGCGATGGTGACAATCGCGGGCAGCCCCTCGGGGATCGCGGCCACCGCCAGGCTGACGCCGGCCAGGAACATGCGGTAGGGCGGCTCGCCCTGCAGCACGCCCACCACGACCATCGTCAGTGACAGCCCGAGGCAGAGCAGGACCAGCCAGTGCCCCAGGGCGTCCAGACGGCGCTGCAGGGGCGTCTGGCTCTCGCCGCGACCGGCCAACAACCCCGCGATGCGGCCCATCTCCGTGACCATGCCCGTGGCGACCACGACGGCGCGTCCGTGTCCCCGCACGACGTGGCTGCCCTGAAAGACGCCGTTTCTACGTTCCGCGGGATGCTGCTCACGCCCTGGCTCGAGCGGTAGCGGCTCCTTGGCCACCGGGTGCGACTCGCCGGTGAGGGCAGCCTCCTCCGTCGCCAGGGATGCGGCATCGAGCAGCCGGGCGTCCGCGGGCACCAGATCCCCCGCCTCCAGCAGCAGGACGTCACCTGGCACCAGCGTCTCGGCGGGTACGGTGCACACCCGGCCGCCGCGCACGGCGCGCGCCAAGGGGGCGGCCAGCCGGCGCAGCGCCTCCAGGGAGTGCTCGGCCCGGGACTCCTGCAGATAGCCGAGCAGCGCGTTGACGACCACGATGGCCAGCACGGCGACGGCGTCCGCCGCCTCGCCGAGGACCAGCGAGATCCCCGCCGCCCCGAGGAGGACCAGGACCATGAAGTCCTCCAGCTGGGACAGGAGGACGCGCCACGGCGGCTTGTGCCGCGTGCGCTCCAGCCGGTTGGGGCCCGTCTCCTGGAGGCGACGCACCGCCTCCTCGGGCTCCAGGCCGGTGACGGCATGGGTGCCCAGAAGCGCCGCCGCCTGGGACGCGGAGACGCAGTATGGCGAGGCCCCGGCCGCGGGCGATGCCGCCGCGAACGTCCTGGCACGGACGTCGGCATGGCGCGGGCGCGCCTGACCCCAGGCTTGCTCAGGCAACAGGGAGTCCCCCCCGCCGCACGGTTCTGGAAACCGGGGTACCGGCGGCGTGCCATGCCTATGAGCGGGTGAGGCCGGAGCATGAAGACAGATTGCGGGGCGGCACGGGGAGCCCGACCGCGGGCGGCTCTACCGCGCCCGCGGGACCGGGACCGGACGCGACCCGCCCGGCCTCAGGCCGAGGTAGGTCGTGAGGCTGATGGTCACGAACATCAGATAGGCTCCGAGCTGGAGCACGGTGGGCGCATCCGCGTAGCCGAAGAAGCTGTGCAGGATGTCCCCCAGGGCACTGTCCTCGCTCAGCAGACGGCCGCTGTGCCAGACGATGTGGCCGAGCCACGGCAGCCAACCAAGCGCCTGGAAATTCTGAACACCGTCGGCCAGGAGCCCCGCCGCAAACAGCAGCAGCACGACGCCCAGGGTGTTGAAGAACGCCCCCAGGGGCAGTCGCCGACCCAGCCGATAGACCCACCAACTGCAAGATAGACCGAGGGCCAGGCCCAACGCCCCGCCGGCCACGAGGCCCCAGGGACGCGCATGCAGGGCGATTGCCAGCGTGAAGAAGACGGTCTCCAGACCTTCCCTGCCAACCGTGATCGCCGAGAGCAGGACCATGGCCACGAGCGAGCCGCGACCCAGCGCAGCCTGGACGCTGGCCTCCAGGTCGCGCCGCAGCGCTCCGCTCTGGCCCTTCATCCAAAAGCTCATGTAGGCGAGGATGCCGGTGGCCACCAGGTAGGTGCTGCCCTCCAGGACCGTCTGCGTCCGCGAGCCGTCGTAGTGGTGCAGAACATGGTAGCTGATCAGCGCGACCGCGACATCCACGGTCAGCGAGGCGCCCACACCCGCCCAGACCGCAGCGGCCCGGTCGTCCCGGCCGACGCGCCGCAGGTAGGCCAGGATGATGCCCACGATGAGACTGGCCTCCAGGGACTCGCGAAAGAAGATGACCAGGGTCGGCAGCACCCCAGCAGCCCTCCACTCGGGCCAAGGCTCCCCAACGCCAGAGCGGGGGCGGCCTCCGCAACGGACAAGGCCGCCTCGCCACCGCCCGGCAAACCCGATCGGCCCACTCGGATATCGAGCCCATGTTACGGGCTGCTGGCGGAGAGCGTCAAGGTGCCGTTCGGGAGGTCGGGCGGCGCTTGTCGGGCCACCTGGCCGCCGCCAGCCGTGGATGGGGACATCCGTGGAACGCGGGGCGCCGCAGGTCGTCTCAGGCTTCCGGGGGGCGCGGGAAACCACTCGGCCACCGGATGGCGGGGTCCGTCTTGCGCTGCAGGTCCACTGGAACACCGGGCTCGGCCCAGCGGGTTGCGAGGCCGCGGGCCAACGGGCGACGCGTCATCGCACCGCTGCGGGTGTTGGGCTGGGCGGGTCTGCCGCAGGACGGGCACGGGCAGTCCGGTGCCCCAAGAAAGGCCCCACCCACGCTCTGGTGGCTCCACGGGCCTCCTGGCGCGTCCTGGCGGGTGCTCACCGTGCCCGTCTGGGCACCGGTTCGCCTCGTCTCTCCCCCCAGGGTGCCGGCCAGCCGGGAGGGTGCGGGGCGGGCTGGGTCGGTCGTGGGGCTCGGCACCCTGCGCCGGGCGCTGGGTGCCGAGCGAGCGATGCTGGGCCCGCCTTCGGGATGGGAGCCCGCAGGGGTCCACAGATCAAACAAACAAATAGGTCCGCAGGGCGCACCGCTTCATGAAAGGCCCATGAGGACCTTCTCGCCCGCCAGATGGACTTACCTGTCCGTGGGCCATTGCGGCAAGGTGCACGACCACTGCTATAATCTGTCTATTGACAGATGGCGTTGCTTCAGAGTGGTGCTTCGGAACAACTGGAATCCAACCAGGAGGGATCAGTAATCCCCTGGGTCAGGAAGTCTCTTCTGGTTCCCCTTGTGGCGGCGGTCGCGGTTGGGCTGGCTACCGGTGGTGTTGTGGCGGCCCGGGCGATGGTCGCGACCCACAATGCGCTTCCTGCTCAGGGGCAGGTGAAGGCGGACATTCCGCGGCCCATAGTGCCCTTCACCCTCCGAACCAACGATGAACCTCCACCCCATACTGCCCCCACCACTGTGCAGATGATCAAGGTGGCGCCAGGATGCCACCCCACCCAACGGCAGATCCAGCAGGCAGTCCAGAGGATCCACCAACTCGCGCGGGAGCATCATGCAACAGAGGTGTGGGCCGGGATATCGTGTTACAAAGAGACCAGTGGGGGTGAAGGGAACTGACCTGGCCCGGCTCGGCTCGGCTCGGCTCGGCTGGATCGTCGGCGCATCCTGCTGGGCCCACGTGCGTCGGAAGTTTCTCGAGGCCGCCCGCAGCGAGCCCACCACGGCCGCGCTGCCCACTGAGCCGAGCACTGGCGGCGGCAGATCGGCACCCTGCATGCCCTCGACCGGGCCCTGAGCGCGCACACCGCCGCCATGCGCGCCGGTGCGTAGCGCGAAGTCCAGGAGCACGAACAGTAGACCCGCCCGCTGCAGCCGCGGCAGCTCCGGGCCCTGCGTACCGAGCTTGCTCAGGCTAGGCTCCGGCGCGGACCGCTGCGGGCCGCGCCGGCATGCCGGCAGACTCCTCCACGGCGGCGGGCCGAGGGGGCGGGGGCGCCTCCAGGGAGGCGGCGCGCAGGCAGGCGGCGGCCCGCGGGTCGGCGCGTCGCGTGGCGAGGAACTGCAGGGCGGCCTCCCGCACGCGCTTGCTGCGGTCCTGCCGCGCCAGACGCACCAGGTGGGGCACCGGGTCCAGACCAAGGTCCTTGCCGCCAGCCTGCCCCAGAGCCAGCGTCTGCAGCGCCAGGAGACGCACCGCAGCCACGCTGTCTCCCGTGGCGCTCACGATGGCACTGGCGGCGTTGCGGCCACCGACCACACCCAGAAGGTGTGTGCACCAGCGCCGCACCACCGGTCGCTGATCATGCCGTAGGGCCTGCTGCAGGGCGGGGGCCGCAGCGGTGCCCAGCGTGCGCAGTTGGTCGACTGCCGCCATCCGGCTTCGCACATCCTCGCTGGCCAGCTGCTCCACCAACGTCCAGGCAGGACCTGGTTCACTCGGTGCGGCCAAGGCGCACGCTCCCCTTTCCGTCCGGTTTCCCGGTGCCTGGAAGCGGTACGCCGCGAAACCTGTCGGCTCCTGCCGGAGTCCTGTCGTTTCGTGCGACACGATCCCGCTCAACCAGAGCCGCTCGCAAGGATCAGCCTGTCCGCCACCAGTTCCCATGTGGCGTTGGTCGCGACCAGACCAGCTGGCAACGAGCGGAACCCTGCCTGGACCAGACTCGCCGTCTCGCCGAGAGGTCCTCGTCAGACGGGAACGGCCATCCCCGTCGCGTCCGGCCCACACTGGGGCTACTCGGGCAACGCCAAGATCGCGCCGGCCCGTATCGCGGCAGGCACCAACATCAGGTCAACGTCGGATCTGGCCATCCACGCGACTCCTGGGCATATTGGGGAGGTGGCCGGGAGCCACGGGATCCGCGACGGTGCTCGATCATCCGTGGGGGTGGTGCGGGTTGAAGCGAGGCTTGTTCTGCCCGCCCAGGGTCCACGGAACGGACGCCATGTCACCATGCCATGTCGGCATGACAGCATGGACGCCCGCGCTGCCGCCGGCTCTGGTTCTGACGCTGCAGCGGGCATCACTGTCTCGCCTTTCCGAACACCTTGCGCGCCTTGGCGCCAGCGCGACAGCTGGGCGCAGGGCGTCCTGCCGGGTGGCGCCCACGCACTTGGTCGAACTCCTCCCCGGCGGCACCCTGCTCGCCGACCGCTGCGGCGCGGCGGTCTGCAGGGACGGTCGCCAGACGGCACCTGCCAGTGGACATACTGCCGCCGAGAGCAGGCCGCACCACTTGCTCGGCGAGCCGGCGTCCCAGGGCGAGCATTGCGCGTTCAGCGAGGCGTGCCGCCAAGCCCGTCCCCCCCTGAGAAGGACGCGCATCGCCCCGAAGGAAGCTGCGCTGGATGCGCGTCCAGCAGCCAGTCCTGTGCGCCACCTCGCCCGATCGGGAGGTATTACCACGTGGCGGCGGCAGCGGCTGGAGCAGGTGGGGGCAGGGCCACGTCGATCTTCCAAGGTCCGTTCACCGTCATCCCGGACCGCACTCGGAGCGCTGCCGGGGTGGCTCCTGCCGGCCACTCAGGGAAGAAGAGCTCCAGAGTACCGGAAGACGACGGACTCTGATCGCACCACGGCACCGCGGCAAGGCCCGGCACCGCGCATCCTTCCGGCATCCACCCGGCACCGTCACGCGCATTGGTCAGAACGAACGCGCTCGGCACCAGCGAGACCCCCGTCCAACGGACGCGGAACGCGACCCCTTTCGCGGCGGGAATCGGTGCGACCGAGACCGTGCCACTGGCGAACGGCTTGAGCGGTGTCACGGCAGTACCGCGGGAATCGACGGGCACAAACAGGTCGGCCCGAAAGGACGGCAGCGTGACGGTGGCGCTGTCCATGGGCAGGGGATCCGCGTAGTCCTGCGTTGCCACCCCGTCGACTGCTCCGCCACCGCTTGCCTCGCCAGTCGGCAACCACCCCCCGGGGGCGGTCAGGGATGGCGTCCCAGAAGCGATCCAAAGAAGGAGACGCGACCCGGGGACAGACGCCGTCCACTGGACCTGTGTTGCTGCGGGCCCAGCGACAATCTGCGCAAGAGTGACGGTTACCCCGCCCGCAGTGGCTGCTCCCGCATTCGTCACCCGACGTACCGGTGCTTGTGTGGTCTTCTGCAGATCGAAGGAGGCCTGGTGGAACCCGGGCGAGCCCGGAAGCGTGAACCCAATCTCTGCCGGCCCAGTGGTAACCGATCCGAAGAACGTGTATACGCCGGTCACATTGTCGGGCCAGTTCCCAGCTTGGTACGAGGCCGCCGCGACGCGGCGACCGGCGCTGTCCTGAAGGAACATGCCGCCAACTGCCAGCTCCCGTTGCTGAATGCTTGTTCCCGTCATCCCGCACAGCAGGCTGGTCTGCCACCCGTCGGAGTAGTACGCCTGGCACCGCAGGGTGGCGCCGCCCCCTGGGACGACCAGGTCGAGCGGTCGCCACGCCGCCTTCCCGACCGTTCCGTAAAGACCCGGGTTGCCGCGCGAACCCCCTGTGGCCGTGACAATGAGGCGGCCCAACGTTGGGGCCATCGCCATCAGCGGTACCCCGATCACGCAAGCTACCAGAACAGGCCAAGTCCGGCGCTGGGGTGCCGGTGTCGCCCGCAGACGCCGCCGGATGCGGGATGCCGCGTCAGATGGCAGTTCCTCACGGTAGAAGATGCGGCGCAAGCCTGCTGACATCTGGTCCTCAGTCCC
>JAKAUG010000010.1 GCA_021827805.1 Bacillota bacterium
CCAGCAAGCGGCGCCCGAGAGCTACTTGTTGCATCGGCTAAGCCGAGACGCCAGCGTATGGCGCGGTGGCTCCAAATGGGCGCAAGCCCCATCGCCGTACGGAAACGCGCCACAAGGCGCGTACCGCTAGCGGCAGGGCTCCAGCACGGCAAGCCCCATCCCACGGGCGGGATGGACCCGGGCAAACCGCGCGGAGCGCGAAGAATCCCAAGAGACCTACGCACGGCAGCCATGCTTGGACTTGCGCAGGTTCTCCATAGCGGATGCATGGCAGCCACAACGACCGTCAGCGCCCTGGCGGTGAGGGGCTCGGCACGCCCGGCATCCCAAGCTCGGAGGAGCATGCCACGCCCTGATCCTCTACCCGCTGGCGCACCCGGACCAAGCCAGACCCTGCCACCCCTGCAGCCACCTTCAGGCGCAACCGGAGCGGCCCTCCCAGCGGCCCGGTGCCCACCGGCAGGCCCGGCGGTGTCCGCGTCCCCGGCTTCGGTCCCGCCGTCGCGCGGAACACCATGGGAGGCGGTACGCCGCCACCCACGGGCACGTGACGGACATCACGCCGCATGCGGGCCGGCGCACAGGGGGGCGTCAGTCTTCCCCACCAAGACGCAGCAGGACCCGGTCTCCCGGTCCCGCGATGACCCGGACGCGGAGCGCGGCCAGCACGGCGCGGCGTGCATCCAGCTCCTCGAGCCCCGTCACGTCGGCGACCAGGGCGGCGACGATCTCCGCCAGGCGGAGGCCCTCGGTGTCCGGCACCCTGGTGGCCCTGAGCCTGGCCAGGAGCAGCCTTGTCCTCTCCGCCAGCACGCCGAGTTCCGCCTCCAACTCCCGCTGTTGGCGTGCCAGGTCGTGCTCGCTGATGAGCGCCCTGCGGAAGGCGCGGACCACCCGCCCGCGTTCGGCCTCGAGGCGCTCGGTTTGGCGCGCCAGGGCCGCCTGCTGCGCCTCAAGCTCGCCAAGCACCCGGGCCGCGTCCTGGCCTCCGCCGAGCACCTCGCCACAGGCCTCCGCATCCTGAATCCACTGCACCAGGGCGGTCCAGACCAGGGCGTCCAGCCGGTCGGAACGCCAGAAACGGCTGGCGCAGCGCCCGCCGCTGGAGCTGGCCTTGGACTTGGCCGTGCAGCCGTAGTAGGTCACGTAACCGGACTTGTTCGCGCGACCATAGCCGCCACACATGCTCCGACCGCACACACCGCAGCGGAGATGTTCGGTCAGCAGATAGGGGTGGGTGGCGCGGCCCTGGGGCCGGGTGCGCCTCCCGCCCAGCGCGCGCTGCACCCGACGGAACTGGGTCTCGCTCACCAGGGCCGGCACGGGCACGGAGCCCAGCCCTCGCATCTGGCTCATGCGCCCCAGGTAGGACGCGTTGCGCAGGATGCCCAGAACCGAGGACTGCGCCCAACGTCCGCCGAAGCGGGCCGGCACCCCCCGCTCGTTCAGGCGCCGGGCGATCTCCCAGGTCCCGTGGTCCAGGGCCCACTCGAACATCAGGCGCACCACCTGGGCCTCGTGGGGCTCCTCCTCCCACGTGCCGTGCACGAGCCGGTAGCCATAGATGGGCGTGCCGGCGGCCACCTGCCCCGCCCGGGCGCGGGCCTGCTTACCGGCATACATCCGCTGCTTGATCCGGTGCGCCTCGAATTCGCTGATCGCGCCACGCACGGTGAACAGCAGGCGGCCGTCAGGACTGAGATCCGCCTGAAAGTTGACGAAGTCGAGTTCCACCCCGTGGCGACGGAGCTCGTCCACGATGAGGAGCAGGTGCGTGACGTTCCTGCTCAGGCGATCCGGGTCGTAGACGATCACCCGCCCGATCTCGTGGCGCCTGACCCGCTCAAGAAGGGCCCGCAACTGGGGGCGGTCCATATTCGTGCCGGTCACGCCGGCGTCGACGAACTCGGCCACCTCGGACCCGTCGCCGGCCCGCAGCCGGCAGAGACGCACCTGCTCGTCCAGAGAGGTGCCATGCTCGACCTGTTCATCCGTGCTGACGCGCGCGTACACCGCTGTGACAGCCATCGCCCCGCTGCCGCCCCCTTCTACCGCGAGGGAGCGGCGGTTGGCGCCTCCACCCCGTGACGGGTCGGGGCTGTGGCCATCGCCGCGTCCTCCCCCAGGGCCGGCATGCGCTCGGGCATCCGCACCCGGTACAGTTCGATCAGGGAGCGCAGCGCCCGAACCTTGTCCTCGTGACTGGCCTCGACGACAACGTCATAGCGCGGAGCCGCCCGTCCCATCGGGTCACCCCCAGCTCGTCCCTGCCCCCACCGTATGCGGCGCCCGCCGGAGGGTAGACCCCTCGGAGCCCCGCGGGCCTTCACGCGGCCCGCCTGACAGCGGTGATCGTGCGCTGGCGAAACGCCCGCCAGGCGGAGCCCCCCTGCGCGGTCCGGGCAGTGGGATCACGGATCGGTGGTGTGGTGGTGGTGATCAACGTTCGGCCCCACCGAGCAGTCCGGAGAGAGGGCAGGGGAGCGGGGCGTGGCGGCGGCGAGAGATGGGGTTCGGACCCGCGCGGTGTTGGGGAACCGATCAGGTCTTGTCCAACACCCGCTTCCAGATGTGGTCCTTCACGGGTCCGCCCCCTCTGAGCCGTTTGCGATATCGATATGACCTGGGTCTTGGCGCCAGACCTGAAAAGCCAAGCGCGGCAGCGTTCCGGGCCCGCTTGGCCATCGGGAAACCCTTAGCGGCCCGGCGGCAAAAGCTCCCGCACCTCCAGGGCCGCCGCCCCCAGTTCCCGGTTGGCGTCCGCCAGCATCCCCCGCCCCGCCATGACGGCCATCCGCGTGGCCGCGGCGCCCTGGTCCAGGACGGCCAGCAGGGCCTGCCGCACCGCCGCCGGAGTGGAGCCGAGCATCGTCTGGTGCCGGGCGTCCCGGGCCTCGGGGGTGATGCCGGCCAGATGGCGGTGCAGGGCCAGCGTGGTGGCCTCCTCGGGCCGGATGGGCCGGTCGCCGTCCTTGATCGTGGCGATGATGGCGCGGTCCACATCCGTCTGGCTCCATTCGGCCCCCGCCACGTAGTGCCGCGTCTGAGCAAACACGCCCAGAGTGCGCGTCACATGGGGGTCCTGCCAGGAGAGCAGGGCCAGCTGTCGCCCCAGGGCGTCGTACGCGCAGGAACCACCGTAGGCGGTGCCCTTGAAGCGGATCTCCGGGCGGACATACTCGGTGGTCACCAGTTGGGCGCCCACCGAGACCAGCGCCGAATCGGGATCCTCCCAATGTGGGGCGGGCATGACGGCGGCGATGTACGCCACCGCGAGGGGAGCCGCCAGTCCCTGTCGCGGTGCGCGCTCGGACCCCGGGATCTCCTCGGCGCGGGGCGCGGGGACCGCTGCCAGCGCGCGACCCCAGCGACGCAGGGCCCCACGGACCGCGTCGGCGACAGCATCTGAGCCGGTGAAGCTGGCCACCAGCCGACCGCCCCCGACAAGGCTTGCGCGCACCCGCAGGATGCGCGCGGCCAACTCGTCAAGGTGCTCCGGATCGCGCCCGAGAGCTGCCAGCAGCCGCAGTTGGCTCGAGCCATACATGCGCTCGCGCAGCTCCCCCGCGGGATCAAGGCCCGCGGCCGCATGCCGCCAAGCCGTCGCACTGCCGCCGTTGAGCAGCCCCGTGCGCATCCCCGCCACGGCCTGCTCCAGGACCGCCGCGAGACGCTCCCGGTCTGTCGGATCCACGGCGACGAGCAGGTCCCCAAGCACCTCCAGCGCCCCGGGCACCTGCTCATCGAGGGCTTTGACAGCAAGGCGCAAGCTGCGGGCCCCCGGCCCCCCCGCCACGGAGGGTGCGGAGACGACGGGCCAGGCCTGCACCCCCCCGGTCGCCGCGGCCACACGCCGGGCCATGGCCTGGTAGTCGAGGCCCGCGGCACCCATCTTGCGCACGGCGTCCACCCAAAGGGGGACGTAGGCCCAGGCCTCGGTGGGCAGGCCGCCGACATCCAGATCCAGGGCGAGGTAGTTCACGCCGTTGGCGAACACGTCGTTGCGGAGCAGAACGACGTTGGGCGCCAGTTGCTCCACGCTGGTGGGGATGTGCCTGGGGCCGCGCGGCACCTGTTCAAGCCGGAGTTGGGGCAGCAGGGCCACGGCCTCCGGGGGGTTGGGCGTGCCCGCGCGCCGCTCCACCTCCGCGGAGGCGGCCGCGAGCTCCGCCAGCTGCGCGTCGTCCAGTGTGGCCCGCACCTGGCGCATGCGCTCCCTGAAGGCCTCGTCGGCCTCGGCCTGCCAGGTGATGCTCGGCCGCAGCACCGTGCACAGCCGGTGCGGATTGCCGAGGAGGCGCTCGCGGATGAGGCGAGGGAACATGCCCGGGTCCTCGCGCCATCGCTGCCGGCAACGAGCCAACTCCTGGCCCTGTGCCAGGAACGTCAGGGGCGAGCCCGCCAGACGCCAGCCCTCAACCACGGTGCGGCGCATGTGCAGGGGGTGGGCGCTGCCGATCTCCAGATGCTCGTATGCGGCTTGGCGGAAGGCGGCCTCCACGTCCGCTTCAGACAGGCCGCGTGTGGCCAGGTCTGCCAGCACGTCGTGTATGAGATCCAGGAGGGCCCCCGCGCGGTCCGGCTCACTACCCTTCAGTCCCACCTGGAAGACACCCTCCGGGCCGATGCCGTAGAAGCCGGCCATGGTGACCGCCTGTCCCAGGCGGGAGTCCACCAGGGCCCTGCGCAGCGGAGCGGCCTCGTTGCCGAGCAGCACCAGCGAAAGCACGTCGATGTCCACGGCATCCCGGGGATCCGCGGCGTCCCCCGCCAGCCACTGCACGAGCAGGTAGGTGCGCGCCGCCTGGCCCTCGCTGGGATCCACGGCATACTCCCGCACCTGCTGGCGCGGGGCTGACCAGCGCCGCTGGCGGGGAACGGGCCCGAGAGGGCCCAGGGGCGCAAAACCCTCGAGGCGCTCGTCCAAGAAGGCGGCAATGTCGGAGACGGGGATGTCTCCGTAGGTGAAGAAGTAGGCCCGGCTCGGGTGGTAGTGGACGCGATAGAACTCAAGCAGCTCCTCGTAGCTGAGCGCCGGGATCGCCTCCGGCCGCCCGCCGCTCGACCGGGCGTAGGGCGTGTCCGGCAGAAGCGCCGCCTGCGCCTCCATGTGCAGGCGGGTCTCCGGCCGGGAGAAGGCACCCTTCATCTCGTTGTACACGATGCCGGTAACGCTCAGCGCCCCGCCGGGCGCGTTCGGATCCAGGGGCGTCAGCCGGTGCCCCTCGCGGCGGAAGGTGTCCTCCGTGAGGCTCGGGTGGAACACCGCGTCGAAATACACGTCCGCCAGGTGGAACAGGTCAGCGCGCACCGTGCTCGCCACCGGATAGCAGGTGTGGTCGCTGGCGGTGAAGGCGTTGATGTATGTGCCCATGCTCATCTTGAGCATCTCGAAGAACGGCTGGCGCACGGGATACTTGCGCGAGCCGCCCAGGACGGAGTGCTCCAGGATGTGGGGGGCGCCGGTGTCGTTCCAGGGCGGTGTGGGTATGGTTATCGAAAAGAGGTTCTCCTGATCGTCGACCGCCATGTGCACAAGGCGCGCCTCGCTGACGCCGTGCCGCAGGCGGTAGACGAGCGCGCGCAGCTCGGGCACCTGATCCAGGCTCTCAACGACAAAGCCGTGGGTCGCCGCGCCCCTGAACAACGCCTCATCCTCGGACATTCCCGTGTCCCCCCTCGGCTCACGGCAGGGGCTTCGCCCCTGCCGCCCGAGCGCCCTGCACGGGTCTCGGCGGGGACCGGTCAGCTTGTGGCCATCGGGTCCAGGGGACGAAGTCCGGAGAACAGTTGCCAGAAGACGTGGGCGGGCAGGTTCCCCTCGGCCGGCGGGGGCGGGCCCACCTCTCCCAGGAGCTGGCCCTGCACCACCCGGTCCCCGGGCCGCACAGCCGCGTGCGCCAGTCCGGAGACGTTGGTGCTGTATGTGCCGTTCAGCGCGAGGCTGATCACCAGTCCCCAGAGGCTGTCCTGGCGCACGGCGGTCACCAGGCCCGCCGCCGGGGCGTGCACGGCGTCCCCGACATCCGCCGCCAGATCCACTCCGGTGTGCTCCTGCCAGTCGGCGAACACGGGCGAATAGGCCCAACCGAACGGGGCCAGCACGGGTCCAGGCACGGGCGGCATCAGGGCCGGCGGTGCGGCCGTCGGGGCTTCCCTTGGCGGCGATCCCGCGGATGTTCCGGAGGCCGCCGTGGAAGCCTGGGCAGAGTTCACCACAGCTGAGCTCTGCGCGGCGGCGGACGTCCCCTGGCCCTGCGCGGCGGCGGCAGACGTCCCCGCGGTCGAGGACGGCACGGTCCGCGGGGCGGCCGGGGGCGTGGGCTCCGCGGCCGCCTGGGCCGCCGCCAGTACCGGCGTGGCCGCGCTGCCGCTCGAACCCGCCGTCACGGCGGCCGTCTGGGCCGCCTGGGGCTCGTGCGCTGCGGCGTGCGTGGCCGGTGAGGTGGGCGCGGGCCACTTCAGATCCACCCCGAGCCACAGGATCAGAGCCGCTCCGGCCACGATGGCCCCCGTGCGCACGGCGCTCCGTCCCCAGGCCGCCCTTGCTCCCGTGGCGACCGCTCCCAGAAGGCCGCCCGCTCGCGATCCCGCTCGATGCACGTGCCGTCCCACGCTGAACCCTCCCCTGCATCCCGGGAGGTTTCCTGCGAGGACCGACTTTATGCATCACCTGCCAGCGGAGCGAGCCCGGGTCTCCGGCGTGTGCTCGGCTCGCTCGGAGCATCCGCCTGTGGAAGGCTCGTTGGAAGACGTTCGGGCCTCGCGACGGCGGTCCTCAGGGCAGCAGGTCGTAGATCAGGCGGTAGAAGGCCTGCTTGCGAGGCGCGGGCCGGACCCCGTAAGCCTCAAGGAACAGGCTCTCCCAGCCCGGCCCCAGGTTCCAGGTGACGCTCCACGTGGCAATCGCCAGATCGCGCCAGCGGTCCGCCACGCCCAGTTGGCCGAGATCGACCAGGCCGCTGACCCGCGTGTCGCCGATCAGCGCGTTGGGAAGACAGAAATCCCCGTGGCAGACCACCAGATCCTCGCGCCAAGGTCTCAGGCGCCCCAGTTCGGCCAGGGCCTCGGCTGCCCTCCACCGGCGGTGTTCGGAGTGAAAGTCTGTCGCCGGGTCGACCAGTCCCAACGCCACCCGCTGGCGCACCATGGCAAGCAGACTGGCTGCCCGGCCATCAAACGGGCACTCGGCCCAGGGCAGCGCGTGCAGGTGCCGCAGCCCCTGGGCGAGTATGGGAACGAGGTCGCGCGGCGCGACCCGCGGCCGTGCGTCGGTCGCGGCGGTACCAGGTAGGCCCGTCGTCAGAAGCCACTCTGTCTCACCATCGGACCCGTACGCCAGGATGTCGGGGACCGGGAGTCGCCCCTGGGCCCAGGACATCCGCGCGCGCTCCGCCGCCAGCGGCGGCTCCATGCCGAGGCTCAGGAGTTTG
>JAKAUG010000219.1:0-287 GCA_021827805.1 Bacillota bacterium
GTGAGCGCTCCCACCCAGGAGGTCTTTGTGAACGAGGTGAACACCATCCCAGGGTTCACCTCGCACAGCATGTTTCCGCGGCTATGGTCTGCCACCGGGCTGCCGTACGCGGATCTGCTGGCGCGCCTGGTCCAGCTGGCCCTGGAGCGCCACGCTGAGGCCGGCGCCGGGGGGCCCGAGGGGGGAACGGCATGAAGTGTGTCTTCTGTGGCATTGCGGGGGGGGAGGTGCCGGCTCGCCTTCTGCATGAGGATCCGGAGATTGTGGCCTTCGCCGATGTGGCGCCC
>JAKAUG010000219.1:297-7398 GCA_021827805.1 Bacillota bacterium
AAGGCCCCGGTGCATGTGCTGGTCATCCCGCGGCAGCATTGGACGAGCCTGGGGGAGGTGCCCTCGGGCCAGGAGGCGCTACTCGGGCGCCTGTTGGGCGTCTGCCGCGACCTGGCCGTCAAGCTCGGCCTGGGAGAGGGCTACCGCGTCGTGATCAACACGGGGCCGCGCGGCGGCCAGACGGTGGACCACCTGCACCTGCACCTCCTCGGCGGCCGCGACATGACCTGGCCCCCCGGATGATCCAATCGTGCGGAAGCGGGGGATAGACGCGGCAGGGCCCCGCGCGGGGTGTTCCCCGGCGGGGCCCTGCGTTCATTGATCTCCGCTTAGGATGCCTTGGAGCGGCGCAGCCGCGGCAGGGCCAGGGAGATGCCGCCCAGGAGCAGCAGGCCACCGGCCACAGGGACGAGCGGGCTGCCACCGGTCTTGGGCAGAGAGCTCGAGCTGGAGGACGAGCCGGAGGCGGGGGCGGAGCTGGAGCCACTGGACCCCGTGGTTGTGGAGGCGGGGGCCGAAGTCGACACGGTGGGGGCCGTGTCGGAGAGGGTCACCTGGTGAACGGCCAGGCCGATCGTGCCATCGATGCGGAAGTCGGCGGAGTTGTTTTCGCCTTCCTTGAGGGAGGCGTTCGCGAGCTTGAATGTCTTGGTGATCCACGCGGCGGTGCCGCCGAGGTTGACCTGCGAGCCGATGTTGTTGTAGGCGCCGTTCACCGGGGCGCTGGCCACCGTGGAGTCATAGTCGGCCGTCCAGAAGCACGGGGCGGCCTTCGTGCACGTCGCGCCCTGGGCCTGGTCGTAGTACTGCACGGTCAGGTAGAGCGTTGAGTCGCTGAGGAGCGGGCTCCCCTTGGCCACCTGGAAATAGATGTATGCCGTGGGGTTGTTGCCGGGGGTCGTGTTCTTCTGGAAGATGTCGGCCGACTGTCCACCCACCGTGCCTGAGGTGAAGAAACTGTCGCCGATGTGCGGCCCAACGATGCTGAGTCCCGAGCAGGACGCGGTCGCTCCCAGGGTGCAGGAGGCCGACGTGGCGGCCTGGGCCCCAATCGCCATCCCCATCGTGGCAACCAAGGCACCGGCGGTGGCCACCGCCCGCACGATACGGCCCCAGCGGATCCCAGAAACCTGCATACGATCACACCTCCACGATTCTGCGTCCTGATGAACTACGGGGTTCCATCCGCAACTCCTTCCTCGTTTCGAGTGACGACGTGCGGGAGGGGAATCGATGTCCGGGACCGCGGCACGCTGTGAGTGCCGTCCGGGGAGTGCTCGGACCCGGCAAGCCGAGCCAGCTGCACAACTGGCTCTTTCGGAGAGGAAGGGAGGAGCGATGCGGGATTGGCAGGCGCCGGAGTCCTGTGCCGCGTCCGTGTGATGATGATGCCTGCGTCCGTCCACCGCGACGGGGACCGGGGTGGCGGCGAGCGGGGTCTTGTGGGATCCCACCTCTGCGATGGCGGTGCTTGAAGGCGGATCGGGGAGATCCCGCTATCGGGGACGGTCGAGAGGGTACGCGAGACCGAGACACGGCCGAGGAACGTGCCCATCCGGAGACCGAAAGACCTGAGCCCCAGGGGCCCGCGCCCAAGACCGCGCCGCGCTTGCTCTACTCGGCCCCGTTCCGGTTGATATCAAATATCAGTGCACATTGCACCCCGCGACCAGGGACTGCCTCCGCGGGTTGCGCAACACGAGCCCGCGCTCCCTGGGTTTCAGCCTCGCGGCAGGCGGTCGCCAGCATCCCCCGCGGCCTCGACGCGTCTGCGGGCGACGGCTCGGCGGGAGCGCATGGAGATCGCAAAGGCGGTGGCGGCGCGGTCCAGGCCAAGACCAAGCAATCCCAGCCCCAGGAGTGCCTCGGACCATGCACGTCCGGAGAGGCCGCGCCAGAGCATGCCAAAGCCGAGGATGCCAACCAGGGAGCCACCGATGGCGTAGATGGACAGCCAGGCGCCGGCCCAAGCCGCACCCGGCCGCGTCATTGGCGGTACCAGTCCCGCCAGATCAGGCGGTAGATGCGCAGGGTCCGCGGCAGGCGGTTCACCCCAGGGATCCAGGGCGTCAGGATGAAGCCAAGGGTGAGCAGCCCCATGACCCCCATGATCATCAGGTCCCCGCTGTGCGAGCTGGAGAAGGGGGGCACCTGATACCACAGGGTGTACAGCCACAGCCAGACCGCGCCGGGGTAGTTGCCCGTCTCGTTCATCATGCCCCACTGGGTACTCAGCAGGCGGTAATGCTGGGCCTGGGCGGTGAGCGCTGGCCCGGACAGGAAGAGCAACGGCAGCGTGTCGTTGGTGATGGACCGGTGGGTGCTGGAGGACAGCATCAGCCCCTGCAGGCCGCCCAACTGCGCGATGTGCAGCAGCGCGGGCAGCATCACGCCCACCGGCCCCGCCGCGGCGGGCGCGGCCGGCGAAGCGGACTGCCCGGCGTTGGCGGCCAGGGCCTTGCCATAGGCCGCCTCCCAACTGGCGCGCTGTGTCGTCGAGGCCTGCTGGAACTGCGACAGCGCGGTTTGCAGGGCGGGTTGCAGGGGGGCGATGTCGGTCAGGGGACCGAGCACGAAGTCCTGGGCGGTGTTGACCGGGATGCGCACGCCGGCCCACCGCTGCGGGGAGATGGGCCCGATGGACTGCAGCGAGCCCGTGCCGTGGTTGTACGGGGGGCCGTAGTCCGCGATGGTCCCGGTGCCGTCCAGCTCGCGCAGGGCCGTCTGCAGGAACGAGACTGGCCGCGCGGTGGCATAGCCGCGGATCGTCAGCGCGGGGGCGTCGGGCGAGGAGAAGACGGATGCCAGGACCAGAACGAGCACCAGCACGAAGCCCAAGGCCAAGAGGGCCTCCCGCACCAGGTCGTAGGGCTTCATGCGCGGTTGGCGGGTGTCGGATGGCAGTTCAGCCCGCATCGGCGTCCCCCTTGCCGCCCTCGTCGTCGGCCAGCGGCGGCACCAGTCCCTTGCGGCGCACCAGGATGAGGTGGACGGTGATCAGTGCGGCGATCACCGCCGGCATGACCGCGATGTGGATGCTGTACATCTGGCCGAAGTTGAGCAGGTTGAAGAAGGCCCCGATGCCCACGGCGTTCATGGCGTCCTTGCCCTGGACGCTGATCCACTGGGAGTCCAGATTCTGCTGGGAGAGATAGCCAGTGAAGGCGGCCAGGATGGAGCAGACAAACAGCAGCGCCCCAACGACCCAGGTCAGGTTGCGCCCGCCACGCCAGGCGGCCATCGCGAACTGGGACCACAGGTGGAGCACCATGAAGAAGAAGAAGCACTGGACGCTCCAGAAGTGGATGCTGTTCACGAAGTGGCCGACCGAGGAGGCGTGCCACCAGCCTGGGCCGAAGAGCGCCAGGGTGATGCCCGAGGCGATCAGGCAGACGAACGCGCCCAGGGTGCAGGCGCCAAAGAGATAGACAAACGACCGCGTGTACTCCGGCAGTTCCTCGGGGAGCAACTCCTCGGCCGTGATCACCCTTGAGGTCCATCGCCGCAAGGAGCCGGTGAGGTTCTTGTTGCTCACGGCTTTCGCTCCTCGTCCGTCCGGTCGTCTCCGTGCTCGTCGGGCAGGCGGAGCGCGAGTGCCGCGGCAAAGACGAGGATCATCAGTCCCAACACCACAAGGTTGGGCACCGTGATGGAGACGAAGCCCAGTTGCACATAGTGGGGGGCGCCCAAGCCCATCGTGGCATGGCCCCTTTGTCGATACAGACTGTGCCGTCCGTCCGGGCGACGTACCGGTCCAAACGTTCAGGACATTTCGCCCATCGGGGTCGACGATCCTGCCGCCCAACAACGGGACTTGCGTACTGAATCTCGCGCCGCTGACCAGGCACTCGCCGAGTGCGCGCCAGCACATCCTGGGTGCCAGGCCTCCGCAAGGCGTGAAGCGGAGGGCATCAGCCAGCTGCCCAGCGCCAGGTGCAGGTGGCGAGGGGGCAATGGCGCTCCCAGGCAACCGGCGCGGCCTGACAGCGCAGGTGCCAGTCGTTGTGGCCGCCCTGGTCGGCCTCGTGGCAGATGGATGCCGCCAGGACGGTGAGGGTCTCGGCCACAGTGGGTTGCCGGCGCCAAGGGCCATGGAAGTGCGGCGCCTCGCGCGCTGCCTGGAACAGGTTCCACTGCTCCTCGGTCAGTCGTGCCGCCAGTTGCCGTTTGCCAGAGCGCTTGTCCATCGCAGCGTCCCCCCTACTCCGTGGGTTGGTCGGCGTGCCCCGCCGGCCCGCGGGAGACGGGCAGGGGGTCTGGGTGTCTGGTGGCGGGTGCTGCTCCGGGGACCAAAGCCCTTGCCTGTTGGGAGCCTCACACCCGTCCGGCAATCTTGTACAGTACTCACCCGCACTTCGCGGGTGGCGGCGGGTCACGTCAGCCGGACCCAGACCCCCGGTCGCCCTCCTGGACGTCCTGTCCGTCTGGGCCTGTTCTACGATGGTCACACCGCACGACGACCCCTGTCTCGCAAACGATCAGCGCGTACCAGTGGCCGTCGGCGCGCAGCACGAGGTGGCAGGTCTGGGGCGTGCCTTCCAGGGGCCGGTGCATCTTGATCTTGATGGCCCCGCCGATCTTGACGGGGACGTGCGGGAAGCTGCCGTCCAGCCATGCGTCCTCACCTTTGGCGAACTGGCGCAGGTGGACGGAGTGCCAGCGGTTTGCGCCCTTGAAGCGCGGGAAGCCGCGCCGTTCGCCCTGCTCCTTGGCGCAGAGGAACCGACGCAGGGCCGTGTTCAAGCGGTCAGCGATGCACTCAACCACGGTGGCGGGGACGTGCGCGGGGGCTTGCCCTTTGAACCGCGCGCACAGGTCGTACTGGAACAGGAACTTGCCCTCGGCGTCGTATCGCGCTCTGGACGCTTCCAGCATGGCGTTGTACACCCCGCGCGACTCGATGAGACAAGCCATGAGCGTCTTGCGCCGCGCCGTGTTGGGGTACAGCCGCCACTCGAACGTCCTCAAGTGCCAAATGGCACCACGTCAGGAACAGCATACATCCGGCTGCACCCCATCCCCACGCCTGAGGGCGGGGTCCCTCGCGCGGGGGCTACGGTAGAGCGGCGGGGCGGGGTCGCCGGGGCATTGCCGGACGACGACGCGCGCCGCTGACGCGCAACGTCAGCGGTGGGACGGAACCGTCCCGGGGCAGTGGCCCGGGGTGGCGGTGTTCCGCCCGTTCATGGGGGAAAACGGGCTGTTGGCGCTGAAGGAGTCGACGGCGGCGCTGGATCCGCAGGCCGAGGTGTTCCGCCCGTTCGCGGCGGTGGCCGCCCGGCGGACCGCCGTGCTGGTGCGTCGTTGCGTGGGGTGGGCGCGGCTCCGCGACCGCGTGCCGCTGTCGCGGGGGGGACCGGTGGAGGGCAGAACGCACGAGGAGTTGGTGGCAGCAGGGGGCGAATATGCCGCCTGTGGGGCACGCAGGCGCAATGGTACGCTGGGGGCTGGGCGTGCCCGGATCCCCCCCTCTCGGTCACACCGCACCCCAACGCCCTTCCGCGCGGGTTGGCAGCCAGATCGCGCCCGATCCACTGCGCTATGCTGGGCGGGGCGGCCGCGGGTGATCCGCTGGCCGCCGTCCCTGGCAGACTTTAAAGAAGGGAGGCCGTGGCCTTGGCGGCCCAGGACCCACACCATCCCGCCGTCTGTTTCTTGGTCCACCGACAGGGGCAGGAACTCGGGGCGTCCGCCGACTGGGGCGAGGTCCGCAACCTGCTGGGAAGACAGGGGGCGATCCGTCTCCAGGCAGGGCGCGCCGCCATCACCATCGATCCCGACGAACAGGCCGCCATCCAGCCGAGCCCCGCCGCGTGGCGCGCCGTGGAGGAGCGGGGGCCATGGGCCGTGTGCACGCCGGAGACGGCGGCCGTCGGCTGGCCGCTGAGCGTTCCAGAGGCATGGGGACGACTGCTGCAACGCATCCTCGCCGGAGAGGAGGCGTCTGATGCACACACCGCCCTGGTGGACGCGGCCACCGACGTCTGGCTCCGCCCCGGATTCGAGACGTTGCTCTCCCAAACGCAGCTGCGCTTCGTCCCATTCCCCCACCAGGTGGCGGCCGCCACCACCGTCTTGCGGCGCATGCGCGGACGGGCCCTGTTGGCCGACGAGGTCGGGCTTGGTAAGACCATCGAGGCCGGCCTGATCCTGACCGAGCTCTATCTGCGCCGGCAGGCCTCGCACACGCTGATCCTCGTCCCCGCCGGACTGGTCGGACAGTGGGCGGAGGAACTCGACCGCAAGTTCGCCCTTCCCTGCCTGATCCACGGGAGCAGCGCCTGGCAGGCCGCCGCCGATCCCTGGGGCGCACCGATCATCCTGGCATCCCTGGCCGCGGCCAGACGCGCGCCGCACAGCGCGGCCGCGGCGGCCGCGCCCTGGGACCTGGTGATCGTCGATGAGGCGCACCGTGTGAAAAACCCACGCAGTGCATCCGCGCAACTGGTCAAGTCGCTCCAGACCCGCTACTTGCTGCTGCTGACGGCAACCCCCGTGGAAAACCGCCTGGACGAACTCTACCAGTTGGTGAATCTGCTGCGGCCAGGACACCTGGGCACCCCGACGCAGTTTCGGCGGCAGTATGGCGCGGCGACCACTGCCGCCACCGTCCGCAATCTGCCTGTCCTGCAGCGCCAGATGCGTGAGATCATGGTCCGCCACCGCCGCAGCGAGGTCGCCGTGATGCTGCCGCGCCGCTTGGCCGAGACTCGCCGCGTTCAGGCCGCCCCGGGTGAACTCGAACTGTATGCACAGGTGTCGGCGCATGTGCGGACCACGGGACGGACGGCGACCCCTGCCGAACGCATGGCGTTGCGCAGCCTCCAACGGCTGGCCGGAAGCAGCCCGGCCGCCCTGGCGCGCGGGCTGGAACGAATGGACCGCCCCCCAACCCCCCTGCGGGCGGGGGTGCCGCAAACCGCCAAGCTGGCCGCCCTGCTGCACCTTCTCGACCGCCACCTGGGTCAGGGCGAGAAGGTCGTTGTCTTCACGGGATTCCGCGCCACGCTGGATATGCTGGCCGAGGCCCTGGACGCCGCAGGGGTCGACGCGGCGGTCTACCATGGCGGACTCGGCCGACGCGACAAGGATGCGGTCATC
>JAKAUG010000322.1 GCA_021827805.1 Bacillota bacterium
GCTGCCCGGGGGTGGCGCCTCCGACCACGGCCGTCCACTGGACCCGGTACGGACCACAAGCGGCCGAGCCGCTCTGCTGCCCCCAGGGCCCGTGCACCGCGAGCGACTGGAGGTCGGTCAGGGGCGCGGGGCCCTGCAGGCCCCCGTTGTCGATGAGCAGTATGCCTCCCACGTCCCGCACCACGTAGCCGGCCGGTCCCCACTCCGTCCCGTAGGGACCCGGGGCCATGACGCGTCCCGCGACGTAGGTCTGGCCGCCGCCGTACGAGGACACCTCGGTCGGAGCAAAGGTCGCCCCTGGCGGGAGGTCAGGCTCGGACGCCCAACCGTTGGCGGGGTGGGCGGCCCGCCAGGTCGCCGTCCAGAGCGCACGCGCCGCGGGGAGCTGCCCCGAGCGCATCAGGGTAAAGAAGCGCTGCACCACGGCCACCGCCGGGTCGGCGTTCAGGGCGGCGGAGGCAGCGGAGGCGGTATCCGAGCCCGTCGTGGTCGCGCTCCCGGCGGAGGCCCCCTGGCTACCAGCCAGGATCGCGCTGACGATCAGCCGGTGATGGTCGAGCAGGCCCTCACAGGTCACGAGCTCCAGGACCGCCGGGCCTCCCTTGTGGATCGCGACGGCGCCGAGATCCGTCTGGGGCACCGTCTCCAGGGAGGTGACCCGGTACACATACGTCCCCCAGGTGGTGTTCAGCGTGATGTCCTCGCCCGGCTTCAGCCGGTCCAGGTTCAGAAAGACCGAGCCCCAGATGTTCAGGTGCCCGAAGATCACGTCGTTGCCCGGCTGTCCGGGGAGGGCGCTGCCCTCAAGATGCGCGGGCCCCGACCGCAACAGCGGTGTCCAGACATCGGGGGCGAAGGTCAGCCCGTCCAGGACAAAGCTGTCCACACCAATCTCCGGGATGCGGAGCTCGGCGAGCACCGAGCCCTGGGGCACATCATGTGGTCGGGAGGGCGTGAGCACGCTCGTCACGGGCGGCGGCAGCACGATCGGCGCGGCCCCCGACTTGGCGGAGACCGACGAGGCCGCGGTCTGCCCGCCCGCGCCGGACGTCGTTGTCGAGGCGCCGGAACCGTGAAGCCTCGGCGCGGGGGCGCCAACCGCATGCAGACGCGCTTCGAACTCTCGGCCACGGACGGCCTGCACATGCGCCGTCCACCACCCCGACCAGACGGGCAGCAGCATGGCCACCGCGCCGCAGACAAGGCAGGCGACAGCCAAGGGCAGGCGCACCCTGTCCAGCAGGGAGCGCCAGGCGTCTCGGTTCGCGGAGATCGGCCACAGGGCCACCCTCAACCTCTTCCTTCGGAGCCGGCTGGACGGCGCCTCAGGGCCCCCTTCGCCATCGTAGCGGTCCAGCACCCCCCGGGTCCATAGCGGCCAGCGCTCAGCCGGTGTTGCGGAGCGCGTGGGCCACACCGTTCAAGGTTCGCAGGACCGCTACCAAATAGCGGTCCCGCTCCTGGGCCTCCGTCGCCGCGCGCAGACGGGCCAACAGCTCAACCTGCAGGTAGGACAGGGGGTCCACGTACGGATTGCGCAGCTCGATGCTGCGGCGCAGGGCCGGCTGATCATCCAACAGGCGCTGGTGACCCTGCACGCGGAGCACGGCGGACTCGGTGCGCCCGTGCTCGCGCCGCACCTGGTCGAAGATCGTCTGCGCCTCGGCCACGCCGCGCGCGGCCAGCTCGGCGTATGCGGCGGCGATCGGCATGTCAGCTTTGGCGAGCGCCATGGCGCAGTTGTCCAGCACGGTCCGGAAGAAGGGCCAGGACGAATACATCTCGCGCAGCAGGGGCCAGTCCCCCAGCCCCTCCAGCGCGGTGCCCACCCCGTACCAGCCCGGAATGAGGTGCCGGCTCTGCGTCCAGGCGAAGACCCAGGGAATCGCCCGCAAATCCTCCAGTCCCTGGCCGGCCCTGCGCCGGCTGGGCCGAGAGCCAATGTTCAGCATCGCGATCTCCTCGATCGGCGTGCAGGCGTAGAAGTAGGGGAGAAAGCCAGGAGCCTCCACCAGGGCCCGATAGCGGGCCTGGGCCCGCGCGGCCATCTCCTCCATCGCCTCGGCCCAGCGCGGCTCGACCCCCGGTGCCTCGGGCGCGCGGCTGGAGGCGTCCAGCACGGCCACCAGGACCTGCTCCAGGGTGCGCAGGGCGATCTCCGCTGGCAGGAAGCGGTGCGACATGACCTCGCCCTGCTGCGTGATCCGCAGCCGGCCGTTGAGGGTGTCCGCCGGCTGAGCGCGGATCGCGCGCCCGAGCGGCCCCCCCCCACGGCCCAGGCTCCCCCCGCGGCCGTGGAAGTAGGTGAGTTCGACCCCCTCCGCGGCCGCCACGGCCGCCATCTCGCTCTGGGCGCGGTGCAGGGCCCAGTTGGCGGCAAGGTATCCGCCGTCCTTGGTGGAGTCCGAATACCCCAGCATGACCTCCTGGCGGCGCTCGCGCGCCGCCAGATGCGTCCGGTAGGCCGGATGGCGCACCAGGGAGCGCAGCATCCCGGCCGCCTGCTGGAGATCGCCGATCGTCTCCATCAGCGGCGCGACATCCAGGGTGCTGCGGTAGCCTCCGGACTCCCGCCACCCGGAGACCCCGGTCTCCAGGCCCAGCAGCAGCACCTCCAGCACGTCCTCCACGCCGTGCGTCATGCTGATGATGTACGGGCCGATGGCCTCCGGGCCCAGCTCCGTCTGGGCCCAGCTCAGCATGTCGAAGACGGCCAGCGCCTCCGCCGCGGCCGGACCGAGGGCGCCGCGGGCAACCCGTCCTGGCTCCCAACCGCCGGGAGCCAGGAGCGCGCTCAGCAGCGCGGCCTGTTCCTCCGGACCGCGGGATGCGTAGTCTGACGCAATCCCGGCCTGGGCGAGCAGCTCGGCGACCGTCTGCTCGTGCACGGAGGAATGCGCACGCAGGTCCATGGTCGTGAGATGAAAGCCGAAGAGATGCGCGCGTCGCACCAGGGGTGCCACGTGGGCCCGGGCCAGGACCGTGCCGCCCGTCTCCTCCAGCGCCCGCTCGAGGAGCCCCAGATCGGCGAGGAATTCCGCGGCCCGGCGATAGCCCTGGTCCGTCGTCCCGACCGGGGGCGGGGTGGCGCCGGTGCCGACCAGAGGACTATCTGCCTCCCCTCCGGCCCGGGCCAGCGCGATCTCCAGCTTGCGGTACATGAAGAACAGCTTGCGGCGGTACGGTTCCTGGAGATTCCGCCCACGCATGAAGGCGGCGAACTCCGGCATCGCCGCCGCATCCTCGGCCATGGAGCACTCCAGGGCGGGGGTGGGTGGGACCAGGGTGCTGCTCGCACTGAGCTTTCGGGCCAGGGAGGCCACCGCGCGCAGGTACTTGGTCAACACCAGGCGTTTTTGCAGCAACAGTGCCTGCCGCGTGACCTGGGCGGTGACGGCGGGATTGCCGTCCCGATCACCCCCCACCCACGTCCCGAAGCGGATCGCGTCCCCCACGCGCAGCACGCCTTGGTCGTAAACCTCTCCCAACGCTGCCTCCAACTGCTCGGCAACCTCGGGCAGCGCGTCGAAGAGGATGTCGTCGAAGTAGAAGAGGTTGTTCTTCACCTCATCCAGGACCGTCGGCGGGGAACTGCGCAGTTCATCCGTCTGCCAGAGGGCGGTCACCTCGGCCTCCAGCTGACGCTCAAGCTCCCCGCGCTCGGCTGGCGTCATCCGGCCACGGTCCAGCCTTGCCAGCGCCGCATACAGCGCCTGATACTTCTCCAGGACCGTCCGGCGCACGTTCTCGGTGGGGTGGGCGGTGCTGACCAGGACCACGCGCAGGCCGTCGAGCAGCTCCTGGACTCGCTTGGCCGGCAGCCCACGCTCGCGCAACTGGGGCACCAGCCAGGGGAAGGACTCCTCCTGCGGACCCTCCGCGGCGGGGTGCATCTCGTGCTCACGCCGGCGGCGGATGCGATGGTGCTGCTCAGCGATGTTCACCAACTGAAAATAGATGGCGAAGGCGCGCACGACGGAGGATGCGCGGTCCAGGTCCAGAGCGCCCAAGCGCCGGCGCAGGGCTGCGGCTCGATCGGGGCGGTGGTGGGCCCGCAAACGCTTGCAGGCCCGGCGGATCTCCTCCACGTCCCGGTAGAGGTCGGGGCCGCCCTGTTGGCGCAGCACGTTTCCCAGGATCTGCCCGAGGAGCCGGATATCACGCCGCAGCGCCCGGGGCGGCCGGTCGTCACGTCCGGTGACCGCCCGCGCTTCACCGTTCAGCACGCCCCGGCACCCCCGTCCGCACGGCCGGCTCCGGCCGAGGCATGGACGAGCATGCAGCGCGGGGGCTCCCAGCCGGCCTCGGCCCAGGCCCGCGCCAGCCCCGCGCGCAGATCCTGTTCGGCCAGGGTTTCGAGCAGCACGATGGCACTGCCCCCAAAGCCCCCGCCCGTCATCCGGGCCCCGAAGACGCCCTCGGTGCTCCGGGCCACCTCCACGACGCGGTCGAGGGCGGGATGGCTGACCTCGTAGTCCAGGGCCAGCGAGCGGTGGGAGGCATACAGCGCCTCACCCACCACGGACCATTCCCCGCGGCTGGATGCCTCCACGACCGCGAGCACGCGGCGGTTCTCTGAGACGATGTGCCGTGCCCGGCCGCGCAGGATCGGATCCCCAAGTTCCTCGACGGCCGCGGGGTCGGCGTCCCGCAGGTGCGACACCCCGAGGGCCGCGGCGGCTCGCTCCGCCTCGTCGACACGGACCTGGTAACCCCCTCCGACCAGGCGGCGCTCGGCCCGCGTGTCGACGAGAGCCAGGGCGAGACCGGCCTCCTCGGGCTGAAAGGGCACGGGGGTCGCGTGGCGCTGGCGTGTATCCAGGAAGAGCGCGCACCTCGGCTGGCCCAGCGCGCTCGCGAACTGGTCCAGGATGCCAGTGGCCACGCCCGCGAAGCGGTGCTCGGCGCGTTGTCCTGCCAGGGCCAGCCCCGTGGCGGTCAGACCGAGGCCGAAGAGGTCGTTCAGCGCGTGGCCCACCGCCATCTCGAGGGCTGCCGAGGAGGACACCCCGGCCCCCAGCGGGAGATCCCCACCGATCGCCAGGTCGACCCCACCCGGGCACCCGGTCTCCGCCACCATCCCGAGCACGTAGTTGAACCACTGGCCCCGGGGCCCGGGCTCCAGATGCGCGATCTCGCCCTCGGCCCACGCCTCAAGGTTCTTGCTGTACGCGCGGACCACGCCATCCGCGCGCCGCCGCGCGGCCACCACGGTGCGCGCGCCGATGGCCATCGGCAGGCAGTACCCGAGCTGATAGTCCGTGTGTTCGCCAATGATGTTCACGCGGCCCGGCGCCTGCCAGACGCCGTCGGGTTCCGTCGAGAAGGACTGCGCGAACACCGCGCGGCCGAGGCTCCGAGACTCCTCCAGCGTCACAGGGCCACACCCCTCAGGGCGGCCGCCATCGCCTCCGGCGTGGCGTCCTGCAAGAACGCCGACGCTCCGGACTCCGACCCGGCCAGATACTTGAGCCTACTCCGAGCGCGGTGCACGGGAAAGAAGGACACGCGCAGGTGCCAGAGATCGTCGCTGTCGTCCTGCGGCACGCCCTGGTAGATGCACATCATATACGGCATCGGCTCCTGGTGCAGGGCGTCGTAACGCCCCACCGTGCGCTGCAGCAGGCGCGCCAAGCCCCCGACCTCCGCGGCGGTCAGATCCGCGAGCCAGGCCACGTGCCGAAGCGGGGCCAGGTGCTGTTCGAACGGGAACCGCGGCGCAAAGGGCACGAAGGCCTGCCAACCGTCCTCGCCATCCACCAGCCGGCTCTGGGCCCTGCGCTCGCGGCGGAGGATCTCGCACTGCAGGCAGTCGCCCTCCACGCGGCGGAAGGCCTCCACCTGCTCAAGCTCACGCGCGACCCGCGCGGGCACCACGGGATAACCGTAGATCTGCCCGTGGGGATGGTGGATGGTCTGCCCCACCTGCTGACCCCGGTTCTCGAAGCACAACACGTACCGCACACTGGGATCGCGCAGCAGAAGACGCGTCCTGTCCGCCCAGACCCGGATCAGCAGCCGCACGTCCCGCTCGGGCAACAGGGCCAGATGGGTGTCGTGACGGGGCGAATAGAGGACGATCTCGGCGCGGCCCCCGGCGGGGGTTTACACGTAGCCCTCGGCGGGTCCGCCCAGAGCCTGCGGCACGCCCCCGAAGGACGGGTACCTGTTTGGGAAGACCGCGACGCTGTAGTCGGCGCGGGGCGCCTCACTCTGCTGCCGCTCCCCGACGGAAGCCCCATCCGGAGCGGGACAGAATGGGCAACCGCTGGCGGAGTTCGTGACCGGCCGCCCCAAGCGCTTGGCCGCAATCGTGATCCACTCCTGGGTGAAGGGCTCCAGTCGCAGCTCGCTCATCTGGCAGCCGCCCCAGCCCCCGCGGCCTCCAGGGCCCGCCACGCATCGCCCACGATGCGCTCCAGGGAGCTCACACGCGCGGCCCAGCCCAATTCGCGCCGCGCGCGTGCGGGATCCGCCACCAGCGCGGGGGGATCGCCCGCGCGGCGCGGGGCCCAGCGGCGCCGGACCGTCCGGCCGGTGACCACCTCTGCCATCGCCACCACGTCCGCGACAGAGAAGCCCTGTCCGGTACCCAGGTTGAACACCCCACCCGGCCCCCCCGCCAGCAGGTGGGCCAGGGCCGCCAGGTGCCCCTCGGCCAGATCGGCCACATGGATGTAGTCGCGGATCGCCGTGCCATCCGGCGTGTCATAATCCCGGCCAAAGATCTCAAGCTCCGGGCCATCGGCGGCCGCCGCCAGCACGCGCGGGATGAGGTGGGTCTCCGGAACCTTGGGCTCCCAGGCCCCATCCGCCCCCGCGGCATTGAAGTAGCGCAGGGCCGCCCAGCGCAGGCCGTGCGCCTGTCCCGTCCAGTGCAGGATGCGCTCGAAGGCGGCCTTGGTCTCCCCGTAAGGGTTGATCGGGGCGAGCGGTGCCGTCTCCGCCACGGGGATGCTCTGGGGGATGCCGTAGACGGCCGCCGACGACGAGAAGATGAGTGGCGGGGCGCCCGCCGCCACAACCTCTTCGAGCAGGGTCAGCCCCTCGCGCACGTTGTGCCGAAAGTATTGCAAGGGCTGCGTCATGGACTCGCCCACGCGGCTGTCGGCCGCAAAGTGGAAGACGGCCTGGATCTGCCAGCGGCGGAGGATGTGGCGCAGGGCCGGCGCGTCCCCGACCGAGGCCCGCACCAGGTGCACCGCGGAGGGAAGCGTCCGTCCCGTGCTGGTGCTGAGGTTGTCCAGGGCCACCACCGCGTGTCCCGCCCTGAGGAGCCGTGACACCACGGGACCGGCCACGTATCCCGCCGCCCCCGTGACAAGGATGGCAGGCT
>JAKAUG010000249.1 GCA_021827805.1 Bacillota bacterium
ACGGATGGAAGTCGTCTAGGGGAGTGGGGTCGAAGGGCGGGGAGGGGTCACGACCCAGCCGCAGGTAGACGGGGCCGGGGTGTGCGGCGGCCCAGCGGATCGCGGCGGCGCACTCGAAGGCATCGCCCGGCGCGAGGACGGTCATGTTGGGCATCGCCCGCATCACGGTGAGATCCTCCACCGCCTGGTGCGTCTTGCCGGTGAAGCCTGTGCCCAGGCCGCTGTAGGCCGCGGCCAGACGGACCGGCAGGCTGCTCTGGGCCACCAGCATGCGCACCTGGTCCAGGGCGCGCTTGACGGCGAAGACGGCGAAGGTGCTGATCCAGGGGCGGAAGCCGACGGTGGCCAGACCCGCCGCGGTCCCGACCAGGTTCTGCTCCGCGATGCCCATCTGCAGGAAGCGCTCAGGCCAGGCCTCCGCCACCAGGTCCGCACGCGTGGAGTTCCCGAGGTCCCCGTCCAGGACCAGGATCCGCGGATCCTGGGGGATGAGTTCGGCGAGCGTGCGGCCGAAGACCACCCGCTGCGGGTCCTCGGCTTGGCTCACGATTGGTCACCCCCGCGCGCCAGCAGTTCCGCGAGGGCCCGGGCCAACTCCTCCGGGGTCGGCACCCGGGCATGCCAGCGGGGATCGTCGCGCATGAAGGAGACGCCCTGCCCCTTGTGCGTATGGGCGAGGATGACCAGGGGCGCGCCGCCGGAGGGTCCGGCCGCCAGCGCCGCCGGCAGACTCTGAAGGTCATGACCGTCCACCCGGCGCGTCTCCCAGCCAAAGGCCGCAAAGCGCGCCGCGAGGTCCAGCCGCTCGGGCTGGAGGGGGGCCGCGCCCGGCCAGCCGTACTGTGGCAGGCCGTTGACATCCACGATCGCCACCAGGCCGCGCACCCCCAGCCTGGCCGCAACGTGGGCGCATTCCCACACCTGGCCCTCCTGGCACTCCCCGTCGCCGAGCAGCACGAAGACGCGGGCCTCGATCGCCCTGCGCGCCATGCCCAGCGCCATGCCCAGGCCCGCGGACAGGCCCTGGCCCAGCGAGCCGGCGGACATGTCCACCCCGGGGCAGCGCGTCATGTCCGGATGGCCCTGCAGGGGCGAGCCCACGCGGTCGAAGGTCCCGAGCCAGGATTCCGGAAAGTAGCCGCGCATGGCCAGGACGGCATAGAGCGCCAGAGCGGCGTGACCCTTGGACAGGATGAAGCGGTCTCGCCCTTCCCAGTGGGGCTCCCGGGGACGCAGGCGCAGCACGGAGAAATACAGGGCCACCAGGATGTCCATGGCCGAGAGGGGGCCGCCCACATGCCCGGCCCCGGCCCGGGCGGCGGCTCGCAGGACATGGCAGCGCCCCCGCGTGGCCAGCGCCCGCAGCGAGGCGGGATCCTGACCGGGTGACGAGGGTAGTTCCTGATCCGGAGCGCTCCAGGGCAGCATACGCGGCCGGTGGGCGCTGCGGCATGGCCCACGCCCGCGCGACGGCCATGCCGGGCCGTCCGGCGCCCCCCCTCTCCAAGGCATGTTCGGCCCCCGTTGCAGGAGGCCGGCGGGACGTCAGCGCGAGCGCGGGGCCCTTTCCCAACCCAGAACCAGGTCCCGATAGGCAGGGTGGAACACGGGGGCCCAGGACCTGCTTTCCCCGGCCATCACGTTCAGGTAGTACAGCTCCGTGCCGGGCGGGGTGGCAACCGTGTGGTAGCCATGCGCCACAAGGGCCAACTGACCCGAGCCGACGGCCCAGGCCTGATCGGCATCCTGGGTGGAAGTCGGCCGGCCGTCGGCCTCGGGGTCGTCAAAGATGTGCAACAGGGCCCGCCGGGCCCCGGTGGTCTCGAAGTAGTAGAACTCCTCAAGCGGTGGCTCGTCGTGGCGATGGGGCGGGAAGCTCGACCAGTGACCGGCCGGGGTGAGGACCTCGACGACCAGGATGCGCGCGGCCGGCCGATCCCCCTCATACAGGTGCCGGATGTGCCGCAGCGCGCCTCCCTCGCCCCGCTCCTCCAGGGCCACGGCCGAGGCCGGGACGTACCGCGCCTCCGCCGGCCCATCCCCCGCCGTGCGGGCCCACCCCACCGCAAACTCGGCGGGCGCCTCGCCCGCGGCCACGCGCGGAGCCGTTCCCGGCGGCAGATAGGCGAGATCGGGGCACTCTGTCCAGACGTCGCGGCGGCCGCGCAGCGCGAGGACCTCCCGCCCCAGGTCCAGCGTCAGCGCACCCCGCAGGGGGACGATCACGGCCTCGAGGCCGTCGGTCTCAACGGGCCAGTCCGCCACCTGCCCCGGCTCAAGGTGGCAGAGGCCGAACCCGGCCCGGCGGTTGGGCCCGGCGTCCGTGGGCAGGGTCAGCTGCCGCCATGGTCCGGGCCCCGGCTGGCGCACCAACATCCTAGCGCTCCCCCGCGCGGGGGAGCGCAAACGCCCGCTCCAGTCGCGGCCGCGCCACCTCCGCCTCCCGGGTGGGGTTTCCCGTGCGCGGATTGCGGTCGCACTCCATGACCACCCAGCCCCCGAAGCCCGCGGCGACAAGGACCGCGGCCACGGCCTCCATGTTCACGGCCGAGCGCTCCTCCGGCGTGCTGTACAGGGGCGCGAATACGCCGAGGCGGAGGCCGTCCAGCAGACCGACCTTCTGGCGGACCGCCTCGGACAGCGCGAGGCGATCGACATCCTTGGCATGCACGTAGCGGATGCGGCGGCCGTGGCGGCGGGCCACATCCAGCGGGTCCGCTCCGGCCCAAACGAGATGCCCCGTGTCCAGGCAGAGGCCGACCAGCGCCGGGTCGGTGGCCTGCAGCACGGCGTCCATCTCCGCGGCTGTTTCCACGGGGGTGCCCACGTGCGGGTGCAGCACAACCTGCACGCCCAGGTCGGCGGCTGCCCGGCCAAGGCGGTTCAGGTTCCGCGCCAGGTGGTCGAGTGCCCGTGGGCCGAGCGCGAGTTCTGGATGCTGCGCGGCCCGTCCAGCCACCGCCCGACGGGCGTCGGTCCAGTGTTCGGCCACCAGGAGCGTGTCCGCGCCGGCCTGCGCCAGGCGCGAGGCATGTGCCACCGCCGCCTCGACCTCCGCGGCCCCAAGGTCGGCATCGGCGAGGCGCACCCAGCGGTAGGAGCCGCAGAGCCGCACGCCAGCGGACGCCATCAGGTCCCTGAGGCGCAGAGGCTCGGCGGGGGCTCCCGTGCCCTCCTCCAGCCCCGCGTAGCCGAGCCCAGCGGCGACACGGGGCATCTGGGCGTAGGGCAGGGTCTGCCCCCACTCGGGAACGTCGTCGTTGTTCCAGTTCACCGGGGCCAGCGCCAGCCGCGCTACCACAGATGTTCCTCCCGCCGTCCCGCCTCGTAACGGGCCCGAGCCGCCTCGTGGTGCCTGGGCATGGGTATGTCCCACCATCCCGGCTTCTGGGCCAGGGAGAGGGGGGGCTCGCCAGCGACGGGCACCTCGATCAGGGAGGGGCCCTCCGAGGCGATGGCGCGGGCCACGGCCCGCCGCAGGTCCTCCGGTCCCGAGGCCAGGTGCCCCGGGATGCCGAATGCCCGGGCCGTGGCCACGAAGTCCGGGCTGTACGCCTCGCCGTGGCGGCGAAACTCGGTGCCGTTGACCCGCCCGGGTCCGTAGGAACCGACCTGCAGGTTGCGGATGGAGCGCCATCCGCGGTTGTTGAGCACGACCATCGTGACGGCGATGTCCTCCTGGGCCAGAAGGGCCAGCTCCTGGATCGTCTGCAGGAAGTCGCCGTCACCGGCGATGGCGAGCACCGGCTGCCCGGGACGCGCCAGGCGCACCCCGGCCGCGGCCGGCAGGGTGAAGCCCATCGTGGAAAAGCCGCCGCTGGTGATGTGCGTGCGCGGCCCGTAGACCGGGAACTCGGCGTAGACCTGGCCCTGGGGCAGGCCGGCTCCGGTGACGACCAGCGCGTCGCGGGGCGCGCCCGCGCGCACCTCGCGCAGGGCGCGGGAGATCGTGGTGGGCCAGCCCGCGTACCCGGCGGAGGTCTCCACGGCCGCCAGCCATTCCCTGCGCAACTCCGCCACGCGGTCGTGCCAGGGCAGCGAGCCCACCGCGCGCGGGTGGGGCAGCCGCGCGGCCAGGGCCTGGTCCAGATCGGCCAGAGCGGCACCGGCATCGCCCACCAGGCCGTGCTCGCAGGGGTAGTTCTTGCCGATCTCGCGGGGGTCGATATCGATCTGGATCAGAACGGTGGGCGGGATCGCGTAGGTCACGCCGTCGCGGAACGAGCAGCTGGACCAGTCCGTGAAGCGGCAGCCCACGGCCAGGATCACGTCCGCCTCGCGGGTCACGCCGTTGCCGACGGTGCTTCCCTGGTCCCCGAGTTGGCCCGCGAAGAGCGGGTGGTCCTCGGGGATGGCCCCCTTGCCCATCCAGGTGGTGGTGATCGGAGCGCCCAGGCGCTCGGCCACCGCCTGCAGGGCCGTGGCCGCGTCGGCCAGGATGACCCCACCCCCGGCCACGATGGCGGGCCGCGCGGCCTGGGCCAGCACGGCGGCCGCCTGCTCGACGGCCTGGGCGTCGGGGCGCGTGCGGCCCCCCGCCCGATGCCGGCCGGGCCGCGGCGCGTCGAACTCCATGTCCTCGGCCTGCAGGTCCATCGGCAGGTCGACCACCACCGGGCCCGTGCGCCCGGTGGTCGCCGCGCTCCATGCCCGGTCGAGCACAAAGGGGAGCTCGTCCAGGCGGGAGGGGGTGAAGGTGGCCACAGAGATCGGCTCCATGACCCGGGGGTTGTCCGTGAAGCGGCGCCGTTCCAGCTCCTGGAGCACCGAGTGGCCGCGCATGTATGTATGGGTCGAGCCGGTGAAGATCAGCATGGGGGAGGAGTCCACAAAGGCTGTCGCGATCCCCACCACGGTGTTCATGGCCCCCGGCCCGATCGAGGTTGTGACGGCGAGGGGGATACCGCTCGCGCGCACGTACCCGTCGGCGAGATGCGCCGCCGACTGTTCGTGCATCGGGAACAGGCAGCGCACCCCCGGTGCGTCCAGCGCCGCGTCGAACAGGTTGACATTGCCGTGACCCGGAATACCCACCAGATGCGGCACACCGGCCGCCTGCAGGTACTCCAGCGCATACTGGGCCCCCGACAAGCGCCGTCGCCCTGCCCAGATGGCGCCCGAAGGAACCGTCGCCAAGGTGATCACCCCCACGAGTCCACCCTACCGGCCATGCAGCTTCGTCACCGCGCTCCAGACCCCTGGTCCCAGGCGGCGCATCCGGCCCGCGGGCCGCGGCCGCCCGGGCTCAAGATGTGCGGGCTGAAGACATATTGGATAGTGTTGGGCGACGCCGGAAGGAAGACGGTGCCAGATCACGAAATCCAACCGTACGTTCTTCACGGTGCCTGCCTGTATTCCATGGCGACGGCGTTGTCCTGTCGACACAAACGGCATGGTGGGCGCTCTGGCTTGCCGCACGCCTCGGCTGTGACGCCAAGTGTTCCCGCCGGGGCCGTGGACAGAGCGGGTGGGTGTCGCAGAGGCGGGGGGGGTGACCGGCTTGGTCCGAGGGTCGGCGCGCGGGCAAGCGCCTCTGCGTCTCACCCTGCGAGGGATGGTCCTGCCCAGTGCGGGAGAGCTGGTGCGGTGGTTCGGGCCCCTGGCGATGGTCGCGGGCCTTGCCGCCTCCATGGCCGCCGGTGCCGCGGGCCTGTCACCGCCGGCCGGAGGCTACCTCGCCATTCCTCGCCTCTGCGCCATCCTGGTGGCGGGCCCTCTGGTGGCTGTGGCGGCGGCTGTCGCCTGGAGGCGCGCTCCCGCCGCGACGGGGCGCTGGGCCCCCGCCTGGCAGGCGCTGCGGCTGCGCGGTGCCTCACTGGGGACGCTGGCGCGCGCCCTGCTCTGGTCCTGGGTGCCACAAGTGGGGGCAGCCATCCTGGCGGCCGTTCTCGGCACCGCATGGGCCGTCCTGGCCAGCCCCTGGCGCACGGCGCCCGCCGAGGCCCTTCTCTGGGCCGGGGCGGCGTCCCTGGTCGTGGCGTGCGCCTCCCTGGGCGGCTCGCTCAGGGCCTCCATGGCGTCTCCCGACCTGGAACGCCGGGGCCGCTCCGGGCGCGAATCCTGGCACGCCGGGTGGTGGCTGGACGCCCTGCCGCTGGTCGCGGGCGGTGCGGTCGGGGTGGCCCTCTGGCTACAGGGCGGTGACGCTTTCCGCTTCTCTGGCCCAGGACCAGGCGGTCTTCGGCGGCTCTCTGCTCACCCCGGGCGGCGCGAACACGGGCACTGCCGTCCAGACGACGCCCCACCTTGGCCTGGTGCTTCTTGTCGCGCCTCCGCTGCTGCTGGTGGGCCTCGGGGCCGCCGCTGGGTACATCCTCTCACTGGGTGCCCGGTTGCTGGACGGTGTTGCCAGCGGCTCCGTCCCCGCGATCCCGCTGCTGGCGGTCCGGGCCCTGGCCCGCGGAGCTCACGGCCGGCGGCTTGTGACGCCCATGACCCTGACCATCGCCGTGGTGGCGTTTGTCGGTTCCGGGTGGCTCGGCCTGGCGCGCACGGACCGCGTCCAGCAGGACGTCCGACTGGGGGCGGACGCCGCGGTGCCCCTTTCCTGGGCTGCCCCCTGCACCGCCCTCCCGGTTCCGCGGCATCCCTCCGGGATCCGCCAGCCAAGTTTCGGGACGGAGACGGTCTGCCGATCCTCCCCGGCCGCGGCGCTCCCGGACGTGTCTGCCGCTGTTGCGCACCTCCCGGGGACCGTGGCCGCCACGGTGCTGCTGACGGCCACCCAGGCCGTGCCTGGGGCGGAGATGCCCGCCGAGTACATCGGCGTCGATCCTGCCACATTCGGGGCCACCGTCCGCTGGCCCGCGGCCCTTCCGGGTCCAGAGGCCAGGGCGCTTGCGGCCCTGGCGTCCGGAGAGGCGGTCGTCTCGCCCCAGCTGGCGGCGGAGGCCCACGTCCAACCTGGGGACACCCTGCCGGGCCTGGGGCTGACCGCGCCCAGCATCGGCCTGGTGCTCCCGCTCTGGCCGGGACTCGGCACCGCGGAGCCCTTCTGGGCGGTGCTCAACGCGCAGCAGCTTGCGCCCGTCCTCCAGGGCCCTTACGGCCGCGGCCAACGGACGGGCCGGCTCCTCCTCCGGCTCCGTCCCCACGCCCAGATCTCCTCGGTGCTCCGGGCCATCGGCAGCTCGGGGATGCAGGCGGGAACCCCTCGGCTGCCGTTGGGGGGCGCCGGCCTTGGCGGGCTCTGGCCGCTGGCCGCCGTGAGCAGCCTCTGTGCCCTGATCCTGGTCTGGCTTGCCCACGGAGCGACCCACGACGACCCGGACGGACTGCCTGGGAGCCTGGCCGTGGACGTCCTGGCCGCGGAGGAGGAGGTGCGGGCGG
>JAKAUG010000377.1 GCA_021827805.1 Bacillota bacterium
GACCGCTCGGCCATCTCCCCCACCGGGATTATGGGGCCGGTCTGGGCGGCGGGGCAAGTGCCGCCCAGACACGTGGAATGGCTCAGCGCTCGATCGGCGCGCCCACGATGCTCCCGTACTCCGTCCACGAGCCGTCGTAGTTCCGAACCTTGCCGTAGCCCAGCAGTTCGTGAAGGACGAACCATGTATGAGAGGAGCGCTCACCGATCCGGCAGTACGCGATAACCTCGCGGTCCGGCGTGACCCCCTTGCCGCCGTACAGGGCCTGGAGCTCCTCCGCCGACTTGAAGGTGCCGTCCTCGCGCACGGCCTGGCCCCACGGGATGTTGGCCGCGCCAGGCACGTGGCCGGCGCGCTGGGCACCCTCCTGCGGGTAGCCCTCGGGAGCGACGATCTCACCCGCGTATTCGCGGGGCGATCGGACATCCACCAGCGCCACCTTACCGATCCCGGCGAGCACTTGATCGCGCATGGCTCGTAGTTCAGGGCGAACCGGTTTCACGCTGTGTGCGGAGCGGCCGACCTGCGGCACGTCCTGGGTGACGGGCCGACCTTCGTGGAGCCACTTCTGACGCCCGCCATTCATGACCTTCACGTTGTCGTGTTGGTTGTACCGGAAGAGCCAGTACGCGTAGGTGGCAAACCAGTTGTTCTTGTCTCCGTATACGATCACGGTGGTCTGGTCCGAGATGCCGTTGGCGGCCAACTTGTCGGCGAAGTCCTGGCCCTGGATTACGTCCCGGGTCAGCTGGTTCTCCAGGTCCCGCCACCAATCCAACTGGATGGCTCCCGGTATGTGCCCCTGCGCATACAGCGAACCGTCCTCGTCCACTTCCACGATGCGGACCGCCTTGTCCTGCAGGTGCTCGGCGACCCAATCCGTCTCCACCACGACATCCGGACGCGCGTAGCCACTCGCCAAGTGCGCTCCTCCTACTCCGCCGGCGGCCACAGGCCAACTCCCTGTAACCGATGTGCTTTCTAGGGATTCTACCGGACCAGGAAAAGCAGTGTCAACGGTCTGCTCCCCTGTATTCAGCACTCTCACGGTGGCCGGCGCGACGGGAGAGATCCGGTGGCCTGCAAGAGATGGGCGCAGGGACGTCGAAAGTTGGTTGGTCCAACTGATTGAGGGGGAGTTCCGGCATGCTGATCGGGGATCGGCTCCTGCAGCGCGTGCAGTCCGATGGGGCCCGGGAGGCGGTCGCAACAGTAACGGAGCGGGCGAGTTGGCAAGAGCTCGGCAGGCTGGCCGAACGGGTCGCAGGAGGCCTGCTGGGTCTGGGGGTGGCGCCCGGCGATTTCGTGGCCGTCCAACTCCCCAACAGTCTGGCCTACCTCGCGGCTTGGTACGGAGCCCTGCTGATGGGAGCAACCGTGGTGCCCCTGAATCCCCGTTATCAGCCCAACGAGATCGGGTACATCCTGGCAGACGCCCAAGCGGTGGCAACCATTGCCTTCGCGCCGCTCGCCCCTGCCCTGGAGGGTGTTCGCCCCAAGCTCCCCAAGTTGAGGCACGTGCTGCTGGCCGACCTGTCTGCGCTCAGCGGGGTGGTGGATGGCCCCGTGGTGGCGCCAGCGCCCACCATGCCCTTTGAGGCCTGGGTGCGCGGGGCTGGCCCGACCCTGACACCCTGGCGGAAGGAAGCGGCGGTCCCAGACAGCTCGCCCGCCACCTGTCTGTACACCGCAGGCACCACCGGCCGGCCCAAGGGAGCGTTGCTCACCCACGCGGGCCTTCTCTGGGACATCGACAGCCTGCTCAAGGTGTTCTCGGTCACAGAGGCCGATCGCATCCTCTGCGTGCTGCCCATGTTCCATTCGTACGCGCAGATGGCTTGCGTCATCGCCTCGCTGGCCACCGGCTGCACACTGGTGACCATGCCTCAGTTCCGTCCAGACGCCGTCCTGGAGACCATCACACGCGAGCGGATCACGATCTTCCCCGGCGTACCCGCCTTCTACGGGGCCCTGCTGTCCGCGGCACGGCCCGGATCGGCGCGCTCGCTGGGCAGCCTGCGGTTGGCCGTCACAGGGGGCGCCGCCATGCCGCTGCCGGTGCTGCAGGCCCTGGAGGACGTCTACGGAGTCCTTGTTCTGGAGGGCAACGGCCCCACGGAGGCGGGTCCGGTGGCATACTGCAATCCCGAACGCGGTGTGCGCAAGCCCGGTTCGGTAGGCCTGCCGGTTCCCGGGATGCGAGTGCGCGTCGTGGACGCCGACGACCAGGATCTGCCCCGCGGAGAGGTGGGCGAGGTGCTGGTCCAGGGCCCCAGCGTGATGCGGGGATACCTGAACAGACCGGAGGAGACGGAGCGCACGTTGCTCGGCGGCTGGCTGCACACCGGAGATCTGGGGCGCCTGGATGAGGATGGCTATCTCTTCCTGGTCGACCGCAAGACCGACCTGATCATCGTCGGCGGCCTGAACGTCTACCCACGTGAGGTGGAAGAGGCGTTGCTCGCCCACGCCGCCGTGGCCGAGGCGGCGGTTGTGGGCGTCCCCGAGGAGGCCAGAGGCGAACAGGTCGTGGCCATCGTCGTGCTGCGCGAGGGCGCCTCGGCAACCCCGCGCGAGCTCATCCGCCACTGCCGCTTGCTACTGGCGCCCTACAAGTGTCCCAGGCATGTCCTGTTCCAGGACCAGCTGTCCAAGAACGCCGCCGGCAAGGTCGAGAAGCTCCCGCTGCGGGTGCTGGCGCAGCAGGAGGTCGCAACCCGGTCGGACACCGACGGGGAGACTCCTGCCTGAGCCGCGGATGCTCACACCCTCCCGGGCACAGCCTAGCCGGCGGGGGTGGCTCGGGTGCGCAGGGTTTGGCTGGCTCCGCTACTCGTGTTGTTGGTTGGATCCGTCGGCCTGGCGGCCACGCGGGAGACGGCCGCGACCGAGCAGGCTCAACCGGTGTACTACGTGCGGACCACACAGAAGGCAATGGCGCTCACCTTTGACGTGAGCTGGGGAGAGATCATGCTGCCCAAGGTTCTGCAGATCCTGCGGCAGGATGGGCAGCATGCCACCTTCTTTCTGTCCGGACCGTGGGCCAAGACCCACGGCGACCTGGTCCGGCAGATTATCGCTGGCGGCAACGAGATCGCCAGTCACGGGCAGGCGCACGTCAACCTGAGCGACAAGAGCGCGAGCGGCATCGTGGAGAACATCGGTGCGGCAGACGCGATTCTCCATGGCTACACCCACGCACCCCTGCACTTCTTCCGCCCGCCCAACGGGGATTTCGACGGCAGGGTCGTGCAGGAGGCGCGCGGCCTGGGATACGAAACGGTCATCTGGTCCATCGATTCCCGGGACTGGATGAATCCCGGGGTGGGAACCATCGTTGCGCGTGTGACGCAGCGGGCGTTCCCGGGAGCGATCATCCTGCTGCATGCCAGCGACACCTGCCGGCAGACCGATCTGGCGCTGCCGATCATCATCCAGAATCTACGGGCGCAGGGGTACCGTCTGACGACGCTGGGAGAGCTCTGGCGCATGGGCGCCGCGGGCAGGGACGACCCGCGCGGCAGCGGCCGCAAGCCCAACCAGATCCCTTTCTCGGTCAGTGCCGCTTCCTGAGCCGCCGGCGCGAGGGAGGAATCCACACGGGTGAGCGCCAAACCCCCATGTACTGTTGGCCGCAGGGGAGAAGCGCAGATGCCCAAGAAAGTGGACTCGCGACCCCAGTGGGAACGCGAGGACGAGGGCCACGAGTTCCACCTGCACCCGATCGACCGAGCCGTCATCGTCGTTGGATACAGGGGCGCGGCGGTGACCGGCCTGCTCGCGGGCGCTGTTATCGGGGTTCTGCCATGGGCCCTGGTGCTGCTCATCCGAGCGGCCATGCATGGCGGGTGGCATTTCGACCATTGGGTCTGGAACATGACGATCTATGCCTGGGGCTCGGTGCCGCTGGGAGCGGCCATGGGCGCGCTCAGGCGATGGAGCGCGCTTGGCCACCGCTACCACCTGGTGCCCATGGCCAACGTCCGCGCGGGCTGGGACACCTGGCTTGGCATCCTGGCCATCGACCTCTTCGTCTGCGAGATCCTGATCGTCGACGGGGTCGGCCTGCTGCTGCTGTTCACCATCTGGGGCCTGATGTGGCTCGGCCTGCTCTATAGCATGATCCTCAGCGGGGTGCAGAACATGTTCGTGCGGCTGCTGCGGGACCGTCAGCGCCCGATCACGAGTGCCTCCGTCTGAGGCTCAGTCCCAGCGCAGCTCGCCCCCCAGGTAGGGCGCCAGGACCTCGGGCAAGTGGACGGAGCCGTCCGGTTGCTGCCGGTTTTCCAACAGGGCGGCGATGGTGCGCCCGATGGCCAGCGCGGAGCCGTTAAGGGTGTGCACGAACTCTGGAGCGGCCCCCGTCCTGCGACGGAAACGGATGCGGGCCCGACGGGCCTGAAAGTCTCGGAAGTTGCTGCAGGACGAGATCTCCACATACCTGCCGTAGCTGGGCATCCAGACCTCGAGATCAAACTTGCGGGCAGCACTGAACCCCAGATCGCCCGTGCACATCTCCACCACGCGGTAAGGCAGTCTCAGCGCCTCCAGGACCTCGGCGGCGGCGGCGATGATCTCCTCCAGGTGCGCGGGTGAGTTCTCGGGAGCGACCAGATGCACCAGTTCGACCTTGTCGAACTGGTGCTGGCGGATCAGGCCTCGGGTGTCCCGGCCGGCCGCGCCGGCCTCCGAGCGCCAGCACGGGGTGTAGGCCACATTGCGGATGGGGAGCATCTCGCCGTCCAGGATCTCGTCCCGATACATGTTCGTGACGGGAACCTCGGCCGTCGGGGCCAGCCAGAGATCGGTCCCCTCCAGACGGAAGGCATCCGCTGCGAACTTGGGCAGTTGACCGGTGCCCTGCATGCTGTCGGCATTGACGACGAACGGAGGCAGGACCTCCGTGCAGCCGTGCCTCCGAACATGCATGTCGAGCATGAGGGTCTGTAGCGCTCGCACAAGGGCGGCACCACGTCCCGTGAAGACCGTGAAGCGCGCACCCGCGATCTTGGAGGCTCGCTCGAAGTCCAACAGGCCCAGGGCCACACCGAGATCCCAGTGGGCCCGGGGCGCCTCCAGGGCGGGGATGTCCCCCCACCGCCGCACCTCACTGTTTCCGCTCTCGTCGGCGCCCACGGGAACCTCGGGATCCGGGTAGTTCGGCAGGGTCAGCAGCAGTTCGCGCACCCGCGTCTCGGCAGGTCCGAGTTCCGCGTCCAGCACGCGCAGCCGCTCTCCCACCTGGCGCGTGCGCTCCATGAGTGAGGGCTCCGGGTCCGCCCCGGCGCGCTTGACGCGCCCCACCTCCTGCGAGAGGGTGTTCCGTTCCGCCCTGAGCGTTTCCACCTCCGCCAGCCGCGCTCGGTGCTGCCTGTCGGCCTCAAGCAGCTCGTTCAGGACATGCACGGCCCCGGGTTCTCCTTTACGCAGCATCGCCTGTCGCGCCCCATCCGGATCCTGGCGCACGGTTTTCAGATCAAGCACGCTCTGTGGCCCCCCTGCCGGCGGAGATCCCGAACGCGTATGGCCAGCGCAGCACGCCACCCTCCGTCACCAGGGCCGTGACCAGTTCGGCGGGCGTGACGTCAAAGGCGGGATTGTAGGCCTCGGTCCCCGGGGCCGCGACCGGCGAGAGGACCTCCCCGCCGGGTCGCTCCTCGATGGGGAGGTCGGCCCCACTCGGGAGGCCGCTGTCGATGGTGGACTCTGGCGCGAGCACGTAGAACGGCACCCCGCTTCGGGCCGCCAGGACGGCCACGGGGTATGTCCCCACCTTGTTGGCGATGTCACCGTTTGCGGCGATGCGGTCCGCACCCACCAGGACAGCGGCGACCCGCCCGGAGGCCAGGAGGCCCCCCGCGGCCCCGTCCACCAGCAGCCGGCACGGGATACCGCGCCGGCCGCATTCCCAGGCCGTCAGCCGGGCCCCCTGCCACAGGGGCCTGGTTTCATCCGCGTAGACCCCGAGGACCCTGCCGGCACGGTGCGCGGCCGCAATCGCCCCCAGGGCCGTACCCTCCCCGCCGGTGGCCAGGGCTCCGGTGTGGCAGTGCGTGAGGACCCATGACCCTGCAGGAATCAGTTCGGCTCCGAATTTCGCGATGCGCGCGCAGCGTTCCGCGTCCTGCCTGTGCAGGAACATGGCGGTGCGCAGGGCGGCCTCTGCGGGGTTGGTGGCGGCCTCCGCGTCCCTGGCCACCCTCTGCACGGCCCAGCTGAGGTCCACAGCGGTTGGCCGCGCCGTGCGGAGGGCCTGGACGGCCTCCGTCCAGGCGGAGGACGGCACCGCGAGCCGTTGCGCCGCCAGCACCACACCGTAGGCGCCGGCCAAGCCGATCGCTGGGGCGCCGCGCACCGCCAGGCTGCAGATTGCCTCCCGGACCTGCTGCCAGCTCGAGCAGACGACATGCTCCAGGCGCCCGGGCAGCGCCCGCTGGTCGACCAGATGCAGCCTTCCATCCCGCCAGTGCATGCTCTGGACCTGCGCGCTCACGTCTCGCCACCCCGCAGCCCCGCCAGCGCGCACTGCAGACGAGAGGCTGCCTCGAGGACCTCGGCCTTGGCGAAGGCCTCACGGATGTCCCGGCCCCAGGCCACGGCACCGTGCCGGCCCAGCAGAGCAGCCCTGGCACCACCCGCCATCGCCTCGGCGACCGAGCTTCCCACCTGGTCCGTCCCGGGTGGTGCATAGGGCAGGCAGGGCACCCGCCCCAGATGGTGCTCGATTTCTGGCGTCAGGGGCTCCACGTCCCAACCCAGGACGGCGCAGGCGGTGGCCCAATGGGAGTGCGTGTGCAGCACGGAGCCGACCATCGGATCGGCGCGATAGATGTGGGCGTGCAGGCGCCATTCGGAGGAGGGCCGGCCCCTGACGGCCAACCAGCCCACGTCCAGATGCACGAGGTCCTCCGGCCGGACCTCGCCCAGGCAGCAGCCAGTCGGGGTGCAGAGAAAGCCGTCAGGCAGGCGGACCGAGGCGTTGCCCGCCAGTGCCTCCACCAGGTGCCTCCTGTAGGCGAGGTTGCAGCAGGCGGCCAGGGCCACCTCCGGCGAGGGCGCGCTGAGGTCGCCGCAGAGCGGACTCACGCGGGGCTCACCGGTGCCAGGCCGAGGAAGTACCGATGCAGCGTACGGTCGGCGGTAAGCTCCGGATGGAAGGATCCCGCCAGCACGCGCCCGCGGCGCAGCAGCACGGGAAAGCCGTGGTGCTCGGCCAGGACATCCACCCCCTGCCCCACCGCCTGCACGCGGGGTGCGCGGATGAACACGGCCGGCATGGGCTGGGCGGAGAGCGCCGGGACCACCAGCGTCGT
>JAKAUG010000217.1 GCA_021827805.1 Bacillota bacterium
TCCCTGGTGCACCGAAGACATCACCAGGTGAGGGGGACGGCGGGGCCTCCGGCCCGCCATCCGCTGCCGCCCGTCGCCTCAGAGCTCCACCCGCCGGGCCGTGCGGGCCGCCTCATAGGCACCCGCGACCATGGCCACGGCCTGCCGGCCGTCCCACGCCGTGGCCGTGGGGCGACCGGAGGCCAGGGCGTCGAGGAATCCCCGGGCCACGGCGCCGATCCGTGTGCCATGGTCCGGTGGCAGCGGCAGGCCCTGGTCCTGCCAGCCGAGCTCTGGCGCGGAGCGCAGATAGAGCTTGAGCAGCACGGGATGGGGCGGGCGCACCGCACCGGTGCTCACCAGGTCGTCGTGGTTCTGCACGATGACCCCCTGGTCACCATAGACCTCGCACGTGTTCTCCCCCACCAGCGTGGTGGAGGAGTTGGCCAGTTCGGCGAGCACACCGGACCGAAAGCGGTAGATGGCGAGGCCCGTGTCCTCGATGGGCGCCAGCAGCGCCCCCACCTCCGCCACCACCGAGGCCGGCTCTCCGAAGACCCAGCGCAGAAAGTCGGTGGCATGCACGGCATCGTCGAAGAACATGCCCTGGTTCTGGGCGGGGTCCGCGTGCCAACGGGATTCGCCCTCCAGAAAGGCCCGGTCGAACAGCGCCGGGATGCAGTGCCGGCGGCGGGCCCAACCCACGCGTCCGATCGCGCCCCCCCGCACCAGATCGCGCAGGCGGATGTTGGCGGGGTCGTACCGCATCTGGAACGCGGTTTCGAAGTACGTGCCGGCAGCCGCGACGGCCCGCACGATCTCGTCGCACTCCTGGACGGTCATGGCCAGGGGTTTCTGGCAGAGCACGGCGCGCTTGGCGGCGATGGCCTCCAGGCAGAGCGCGGCGTGGTGCACCGTCTCGGCGGTGACCACCACGGCATCGCTGTCCCGGATCACCTCGGCCGGGGAGGGGGCCGGGACCAGGCCGAAGCGCTCGGCAAACGCCCGGGCCCGGTCCTCCCGCGGATCCCAGACCCGGCCCAACTCGGCGTCGGGGAAGCCGCGGAACTCCTGCGCGTAGCGGTGGCCGTGGCCGTGCGCCACCCCCAGGTAGCCGATGCGGACCTTCATGCGCCCACCTCACGCAGGATGCGGGACAGGTAGCCGTGACTGCCGGCCGCGATCGCCATCTGGCGCACCGCGTCCATGGATGCGGTGCCGATGATCTCCAGGTCCAGATAGCCCGTGTACCCGGCGCCCGCCAGGGCACGCACCACCGCGGGCAGGTCCACCAGCCCGCGGCCCGCCGTCTGCAGTTCGGGCGGCCCGATGCGGGTGTCCGGGGAGGAATAGTCGCGGATGTGCACATGGCAGAGGTGCGGCGCCAGCGCGGCGGCCGCGATCGCCGGATCCTCCCCCACCCGCTGCAGGTGCGTCGGGTCATAGTTGAGGGCGAGGGCCGGTTCGTCGACCGCCCGCACGAGGTCGAGCGCGCTCTGCGTGCTGTACACCGCGGCACCGACGTGTGGCTTGCAGGCCCAGCGCACGCCGGCCCCCCCCGCCCGCCGTGCGACATCCCGCGCGATGGGCAGGAAGGCCTGGAGGGACTCGGGGGTGGAGGAACCGGCGGATCCCGTCGTCACCACCGGGATCCCGAGTTGCCCGGCCAGGTCGAAGACCCGATAGAGGCGCTCCCTGGCCTGGGGTTGGAAGAGGTCGGTCGCCGCCTCGATCGCCGGCACGTCCAGCCCCGCCTCACGCGCCGCGGCGACCGTTTCACGGGCCCCGGGCACATCCCCGGGCGCCAGATGCTCCGCCATCCCCGGTATGGAGGCGAATTCCACGCCAGCGAAGCCGGCCGCGCGCACGTAACCGACCGCCTCCAGCGCCGTGCGTCCCGCGAAGACCACGCTGTTGCAACCCAAACGCATGCCCACGCCCAGATCTCCCCCTACGGCAACAGTTCCGCCATCTCAACCACCCGCCGCTCCTGGAAGGAGCGAATGGCGGCCTCCACAACCGCGAGGGCCCTGAGCCCCTCCTCGCCGGACCCACTCACCGGCCCCCCAGCGGAGACCTCGGCCACCCACCGCGCGAGGCGGTTGCGGAAGGTCTGCTCAAACGAATGCGGCCCGCCGTTCATCATCGACCAGCGGTAGCTGAGGATCTCATCGGAGTTGTGCGGATACAGCTCCAGCCGCTCGAAGACGTTGTCCAGCACCAGACGCCCAGCGCTGCCGAGCAACTCCAGGCGCTCGATGCCGTGCCGCGGGGCGGCCTCGTAGGAGCCGAACAGGGCCCCCAGGCACCCGTTCTCGAACTCCAGATTGATGACGCAGTTGGACCAGATTGTGCGCTTGGAACTGTGGCCCAGGAAGGCGTGCACGCTCCGCACATCCCCGCAGAAGAAGCGCATCACGTCGACGCTGTGGCTGTGCAGCGCCCGCAGGTGGTACCACGGCGAACTCTCGTTGGGGTTGTTGATCCAAAGCTCCATGTTGCAGAGCATCGGCTCCCCCAACCTGCCCTCCCGGATCCACTCGCGGGCCCGCTCCGCCTGCGGCACGAAGCGGTGGTTGAGATCCACCCCCAGGAGCAGACCACGGTCACGTGCCAGGGCGACGAGTTCCTTGGCCCGCTCCAGGTCGTTGGAGAGCGGCTTCTCCACCAGCACGTGCTTGGAGGCCTCCAGGCACTGCCTGGCCGGCAGGTAGTGGTCGCCCCCATTCTCCACCCCCGAGGTGCAGACGCTGACCGCGTCGATCTCCTCGGCCGCCAGCATCTCGGCCACGTCGTGGTACGCCCGCGTGGCAAAGCGCGCGGCGGTCGCGTCGGCGCGGTCGTGCAGGATATCGCAGACGGCCACGAGCTTCGCCGCCGGGTTGCTCACATACTGCCGGGCATGCGTGTTGCCGATTCCGCCGCAACCCACGATCGCCACCCTGAGCACGGACCCACCCCCCGCCAGACGATCAACTGCGGCCCCGCGTTCGCGTCCAGGACCACGGGTCCTGCCGCCAGGTGCAACGATTGCGATCGATGCGGACCAAAAGTCACGAAAGAGGGCGGGACCGCAGACAAACAGGCCCATCCGCGAGAAAGGGCTTCCCAGCGGCCCAGCAAGCGGTATCGTAGCAACGGCAACCTCGAGCCGGAGGGATCTCCAGGTGAGCACGGCGCATCCGCATCTGTCCCGGGCCCTGGGTCGGGCGGCGTGGGCGGCGGCGGCCCTGCTCGCGGCTGGCGAGGTGGCCCTGTTCATCGCCGACATCAACACGCCTGGGCCGTTGGAACTGCAGGCCGCCGCTCTCCTGCTGGTGCTGGCGGCCGCCCTCGGGGCGGGGCCCCTGGGCCGCCGCCTGGGCGCGGCGCCCGTATCAAGGCCCCGGTCCGGTGCCCTCACCCGCGGGCTGCTCGCGGGGCTGGGTCCCGCAGCCGTCCTCTGCGCTTTGGTGTGGCTCACCGGAGCGGTGGCGCCCTCCCCGGCCACGCTCGACGGCGCAAGCCTGTGGACGGCCGTGCTCGCGGCGGCACTGGGCTGGTGCAGCGAGCTCTTCATCCGCGGGTCCGCCTTCGGGGCGATCGAGGCGCGGACGGATGCGGAAACGGCCATCTGGGGTTCGGTGCTGCTGCTCTTCGCCGTGGATCTGCTGCTGGGCCTGGGTCCGGTGCCCGCCCTCACCGTGGCGGGCCTGGGGATGTTCTGGGGCCGTCTGCGCGTGGCCGACGCCTCGCCCCACGGACCGGCCGTGGCGCACGGCGCATGGAACGCCGCGGTCTCCGTGGCACTCGGACTGCGCATCGTGCCCGGCGCGGGCCCGTTGCTGCTGGAGCGGGTCGCGTGGTGGGCGGGCCCCCCCGGAGCCGGAGACGGAGGGCTGGCCGCCCTGCTCGTGGCGCTCGGATGCGCGGTGGCCACGTCGCCGCGGACCCGGACGCACCGGCTGTAGGGGAGAGGGCGGCCACGGCGAATCCCGCCCGCGAGCGCGGCTCTGATCGGAGGGGTTCCGCTTGGCGAAGTTGCGATTCGGCATCATCGGGGCAGGTGGCATCGCGCGCGCGCATGCCAATGCCATGCGCGGCCTGCCGGAACTGACGGAGTTGGTGGCGGTCGCGGACCTGGTGCCGCAGGCCGCGGAGCGCATGGGCACCGAGATGGGCGTGCCGGCCCACGGCGGTCCCAACGCGGTGGCGCGTCTTCTGGAACGTCAGGATGTGGACGCGGTCAGCCTGGCCACCCCGAGCGGCCTGCACCATGAGCAGGCGATCGCCGCCCTCGCGGCCGGCAAGCACGTGCTGACCGAAAAGCCGATGGCCATCACGCTGGAACAGGCGGAGCAGATGGTCGCGGCCCAGCACTCAAGCTCTCGCACCCTGGGGTGCGTGTACCAGCAGCGGCTGCAGCCGGCGGCGGTGCTGGTGAAGCGCGCCATCGAGGAAGGGCGCCTGGGGAAGATCGTGCACGCCAACGCCTATCTGAAGTGGTACCGCAACCAGCGGTACTACGACGAGGGCGGCTGGCGGGGTACCTGGCGCATGGACGGCGGCGGCGCCCTGATGAACCAGTCGGTGCACTACGTGGACCTGCTGCAGTGGCTGGTGGGCGGCATCGCGTCCGTCAAGGCCTACACCGCCACCCTCAACCACCGCATCGAGACCGAGGACGACGCGGTGGCGGCCATCACCCTGCGCGGCGGCGGGCTTGGCACGATCGAGGGCATGACCAACGCGGTGGCCAACGGCTATGACCGCGTCGAGATCTACGGCAGCGAGGGCATGGCCGTGATCGAGGGCGGCGGGTTGGCCCGCTACTTCACCCGCGCCGAGCAGATCGCGCCCACGCCGGAGAACCCCCGTCCCTCGACGAACCTGGCGCCCCAGGCCCTGGAGCGCTTCGCGGCTGAGCATCCCGGTTGGCGCGCCGGGCACGTGGGGGTCTTTGCCGCGTTCGCGGAGGCGGTGCTTGCGGGTCGGGAGCCCCCCGTCACCGCCGTGGAGGGCAAGAAGGCCCTGGAGATCATCCTGGCGGTGTACCGCTCCTCACGCGAGGGCGTGGAGGTGCACCTCGGCTAGCGGGCCTGCGCCAGTCCCCTGAAATACGCATCGCCGCCACCACATATGGTGGCGGCGATGCCGTGGCACCACAAGATGCGGAACCGCTCCGACAGTGGGATTTCATGCCGCGTGGCGCTGGCCCCGGCATGGGGGACGCTCCTGCCTTACGGCCCAGAGAGGCCAGTGAAGCGCCGCGGCCTTGGGGCGGATGCCTGAACAGGACTGGCTGAACGCTGGCGGGCGATCTTGGGCGCCCAGGATGATGGCACAGACCAAGGGCCCGAACCTCGGCTGGAGGCGTGCCGGCGCTCCAGTCCACCAGAGCCTCCCCCTGCCCCGATGCCCTGTCGCACAACGGCCTGGCTCGCGCGCCGCGATCAGCGGGAAACAAGCACCGCTAGGCGGCCCCAGGGCGGCGGTAGAAGACCTCGCCGCCGATCATCGTCCACGCCACGCGGAACTCCGGATCCAGGGCGACGATGTCCGCCCTGGCGCCGGGCTCCAGGTGTCCCTGGTCCCGCAGTCCGAGCAGGGTGGCGGGCGTTCTGGTCGCCATGCCCACGGCCTCCCTGGGCGGAACGCCGGCCGCGACCATGGTGCGCATGGCCGCGTCCAGGGTGAGCACGCTGCCCGCCAGGGTCCCGTCCGCCAGGCGTGCCCGTCCATCACCGACATGCACGTCCTGGCCGCCAAAGCGGTAGACGCCGTCGGGCGCCGCGGCACCCGGCATGGCGTCGGTGATCAGCGCCAGGCGGCGCCAGCCCTTCGCCCGCCAGAGGACGCGCAGCGCCGGGTGGTGCACGTGGATGCCGTCCGCAATCACCTCCGCGCTCAGACCATCCAGGTCCAACGCGGCGCCCACAAGGCCCGGGTCGCGGTGGTGCAGCCCCCGCATGGCGCTGTAGCAGTGGGTGACGTGACGCGCCCCGGCGCCAAGCGCCGCAAGGGCCGCCTCATAGCTGGCGTCGCTGTGGGCCATCCCCACCAGCACGCCCGCCGCGGCCAGGACGCGCACCGCATCCATGCCTCCCGGCAGCTCCGGCGCCAGGGTGACCGTGCGCACCAGGCCTCCGCCGGCCTCAAGCAGGGCACGGGCCAGCTCCGCGTTGGGCATGACCAGGTTGGCGGGTAGGTGCATGCCGCGAAACACTGGATTGAGGAAGGGCCCTTCCAGGTGGAGCCCGACGGGCCGGGCGCCCGGCCGGGGCCGGGCCGCCGCATCGGCCAGCCGGGCCACGGTCTGCAGCGTCTCCTCCCAGGGAGCGGGGATCGTCGTGGGCAGGTAGGCGGTGCAGCCGAAACGCGGCAGCCCCGCGGCCATGGCCGCCAAGGCCTCCACTCCCTGCTGCACGTCGTGGCCAAAGGAGCCGTGGATGTGGATGTCCACCAGGCCTGGGACCAATGTCAGGCCAGACTCGGCCCGCACCGCCCCCGGCGGGGGGCTGCCGGCCCCCACGGCGACGATGCGATCCTGCTCCAGGGTGAGCCACCCGGGCTCCAGAGCCGTTTCGGGGGTCCAGACCCGTTCAGCCGCGATCGTCAGCACCTCGCCGCCCCCCAGGCCGTCGCAACGGCAGGATCGGGCCATCGCCCCAGTCTGGCGCGGTGGGCCAGCGCCAGGGCCCCCACGGTGGCGGCATGGCGGGGTCGCATGAGCGGCACACCGCACCTCTGCCGCAGCACACGGTCCACCACCCGGGCCACGGGGGTGAAGGGAAAGTCCGGGTGCTCCGGGCCGAGCACGCTGCCCAGGGCGTGCACGGCTGGACGGTTGAGGCCGAGACGCCCCGCCAGGGCCAGGGCCAGCTCGGCGAGCTGGCGCCCCGCCTCCTGCATCAGGACCGCGGCCTCGGGCTGCCCCTGCGCGGCGGCCAGCGTCAGCGCCGGGGCCAGCGCCCCCAGAGCGGCCTCGAGCCCGCCCGCTTCCCCACTCAGACGGCAGAGGTCCGCCGGGTCGTCCAGACCCGCGGCGGTGCAGAGGATGTCCGCCAGGCCGCTGGGCGGGTCCCTGCCGTCCAGTCCGCGCAGCACCCGCCTGATGGCCTCGGCGGCGATCCAGGCCGCTCCGCCCTCGTCCCCCACCGGCAGGCCCCAGCCCCCGGCCCGCAATCCGACCCCGTCCGGCCCCGCGCCATACGCCACCGAGCCGGTACCGGCCACCAACGCCAGACCGGGCTCCCCCCCGGTGGCGCCGGCCCAGGCCACGACGGAATCGTTGACCAGGAGCGTGCCCTCGCCCAGAGA
>JAKAUG010000441.1 GCA_021827805.1 Bacillota bacterium
GCACCCTGGGACTCGGGCTGTTGCTGCTGGGTCTGGTCGTCGTCCTGGCCATGGGCACGGCCGCCGTGCCGCTGATCCCCGCTCCCAGCCGCACTGAGGAGTTCCTGAGCCTGTTGCTCGTCCCCCTCGGCGCCGGTCTGCTGCTGGGCGGTCCGCTGGCGCGTCCAGAGCACCGTCGCGGGGCCGTGCTGCTCGCGACCCTGATCGTGGTGCCAGAGCTGGTGCTCTGGCCGCCGCGGCCACCCCAGCGCGTGGCCAACATGGACATCCAGGGCGCCGCCAGCGCCTACCTGCGGATCCGGAACCAGTTCGCGCCCTACCAGTGGACGATCGTCTCCCCGGTGCAGCAGTACAGCGAGGCGCTGGCGCGTGGCTGGCACGAGGAGCTCCTGGATTTCGTCCGCCGCTTCTCGCTGGCGGACGCGGCCAACCCCCACTTCTCGCTTGAGAACGCCCATCCGGGCGCAATCGCCACCCCCAACGTCTTCATCTTCGTGGAGATGGTGCCGCTCGGCTCGACGGCCCCGCTGTCGGCCGCGGATCTCGCCCTGCCGCTGCCCACCGTCGACCGGGCCTCGGACTACCTGGGCACGGATTTGGCCGCCATCGAGGCCCGCGCGGCCGAGTGGTGCCTGACCTACTTGCGCTCGCATCCCGAACAGGCGACGATCTACGTGCACAGCGGCCCGCTGGAGGTCTTCTGGATCCGCCAGCAGTGAGCCGCGGGGGGACGGGCAGGCCCCATGGAGCACGCTCTGACCATTGATCTGGAGGACTGGTACGACACTGAGGCGGTGCGGGCCCACACACGGCGCCTCCACAGGGTCTCCCGCCTGGACGTCACGGTCCCCCTGCTCCTCAAGATGCTGGAGCGCCATGGGGCGCGCGCCGGTCACGAGGTGGCCAGCCACGGCTTCAGCCACCGCCCGGTGGGGGAACTGCCCCCAGGGTGCTGGCCCAGACCCGGGCGCTGCCGCGGGACCTGAGCGGGCAACCCGTGCTGCCCACCTGGTCGCTGCGTCCTGGCACCCTCTGGGCCCTCGAGCTGATCGCCGCGGCGGGCTTTCGCCTGGACTGCGGCCTCTGCCCCGCCGGGACGCCGGGCTGCGGCACGCCGGGCGTGACGCGCGGCCCGATGGCGGTGCGACTGTTCAGCGGGCGCCAGTTGCGGGAGTTTCCGCCCAGCGTCCTGCCTCCGTTGGGGCTCGGGCTCTCGGGGGGGTTTTTTCTGCGCAACCCGCCGCTCGGCTCGACCGTCGCCGCCCTGCGCGACGCGGAGGCCCGCGGTGTTCCGCTGGTCCTCTATGTGCACCCGTGGGAGGTGGACCCTGAGCCACCGCGGGTGCGCCTGCCCGCTCTCTGGGCCGTGGCGCGGTATGGTGGGCTGCCACGCATGGCGGACCGTATGGAGCAACTCCTGGGCCGTTATCGCTTCGCGCCCCTCGGCACGCTGGCCGATCACGTCGACTGGACGCGCGTCCCCACCTGGGTCTGCCCGGAGGCGGGCGGCGCGCCGTGAGCGCTCGCGCTCCAGAGCCCCCCGAAGCGGGGCCAACCCCAGAGGGTGCGCACCAGGCCCAGACCGAGGACGAAGGTGCCGAGGGACCCCAGGGTTCCCGCCGCCGCGGGGTCCAGATGCCCACCGGGCGGTAACAGGTAACGGCCGCCAAGACCGACCAGGAGCGCTGCTCCCGTGATCGCCGCCATGCGGCAGCCCTCGCGGCACCAGCGCCCAAGGGCCCCGCGCGGGTCCCCCATGACCGCCGCCAGGGCCACCAGCGCCACCAGGCACCCCGCCCACTGGGCGACGGCCTCGGCAGCCCCGATGCCCCCAAGGCCCCAGCGCGGAGCGAGGAGGGCGTCACCGGCGGCCCCCAGGCCGAGCACGACGGTCGCGGCCAGGATGGCCAGACGCCTCTGACCGTATGCGAACAGACCCCGGAAGAGCAGGGCGCTGGCGCCAGCGGCCGGCAACCCGGCGGCGAAGGTGGCCACTGGCGCGGCCACCTCGGCCGCCGCGCGCGGGCTGAGGCGCCCGTGGGCCAGCACCAGACGGATCAGGGGCAGGGCATCGAACCCCAACAGGAGGGCAAGGGGGACGACCCCCAGGACCACGGCCACCAGGGCCGAGCCCACAAGGCGCTCGGCCTGGTCAGGCGGCGCATGGTGCCGGCCGGCGGCCAGGGAGGGGTAGACGACGGTGGCCACCGCGGCCGCGTAGATCCAGACCGGGGCCTGCTGATACCGGCTGGCATAGGTGATGGCCGCCACCCCCCCGGGTCCCGCCCCGGAGGCAAAATGGCGGTCCACACCCTGACCAAGCTGCAGCACCAGGTACCAGACCGCCACCGGCCCGGCCTGGCGGCCGAGGTCCAACCACTGATTGCGGTCCGGCCAGCGCGGGCGGATGTCCGCGGAGCGGACCAGCGCGAGCGCGGGCCAGACCAGGGCCACGACGGTGCCGAGACTGAGCCAGACCGCCAGGGACACCACGTGCTCGCCGGGACCCCAGAGCATGGCACCACTGACCACGAACAGGGTCACGGCGAGGGGGGCAAACGCCGGAACGGCAAAGCGCCCCTGGACCTGGAGGGCCCCGCCCAGCGCGGCGGCCAGGGGGAGGGCCACCACGTAGGGGGCCAGCCAGCGCAGGGCCCGCACGGCCTCCCGCAGCGGCGCGCCGCCGAGGTCGGGGTCCAGGAGGACGGTCAGGGGCCGGGCCAGCAGGGCCAGCAGGCCCGCCAAGAGCGCGGCGGAAACCAGGGTCCCGCCGAGCAGACGGCCCAGCCGCCCGTGCGGCGCGCCGCCTGCGGAGCCCGAGAGGTAGGGAACCGCCACGGTCGCGACGACGGTGGCCAGCACCACATTGCCGCAGAAGTCCGCCACGAACCAGGCCAGGTTGAGCGCGTCCGCGGAGGAGGACAGGCCGAAGTAGGTAGCCAGGGCGACGTCCCGGGCGACCCCACCCGCGGCCAACAGGGCGTTCGCCACCAGTACGGTGGCGATGTTCCGCCGGACCGTTCCCGCACGACCGGCGGACCTGCCCCACGCAGCCCCAGACGCCAAGGCGCACCTCCGTCGTTGGGCTGGGGCTCCGCTAATTGGCGACCCGCAGGTCCTCCAGCAGCCGGGCTCGCACGAGGTGGAAGATCTGTCGCCGCTGGCGGCCGCGGGCCCCCTCCCACGCCGCCATCTGGGCCAACAGCACGGGCGCCATGATCCCACCCGGATCCTGGGCGAGCACGCTCTCCATCTGCACCAGGGCAGCGTCCACCTCGCCGATGCCGGCCAGGGCGAAGGCCCGGGCCAACGCCAGCTTCTGGCCGCGCCGCAGCGCCCCGGCCGCCTGGCCTCGCCCCATCAGGCGCCGATAGGTGGCGTCGAACTCCCGGATCGTGCGCTGGATGGTGAACATGCTGAGGGCGCGCTCCCGGGCCGCCTCGCCCAGCTGCGTGCGCAGGGCAGGCTGTCGGGCCAGGGTGCCGATGGCCTCTGCCAGGCGCTCAGGGTCCCGGGCCGGCACCAGCAGCCCGTTGTCCGCCAGGGCTTCAGCGGTTCCGCCCACCTCGGTGGCCACCACGGGCTTGGCCATCATCATGGCCTCGATCACCGCGTAGGGGAAGGCCTCGGAAACGCTGGACTGGACCACGATGTCCGCCTCGCGATAGATGTCCACCACCTGCGCGCTGTGCTCGCGAAACTCCACCACGGAGTCGAGGCCCAGCTCCCTGCGCAGGGCAAGCATGCGCTGGTGATAGTCCGGCACGCTGATGGCTCCCTGCACACGGAAGGCGACCTCGGGCAGGCGCTCATGCACCAGCGCCGCGGCGCGCAGCAGGGTTTCCACGTCCTTATTGGGATCCATGCGCGCCACGGACACAACGAGCAGCCGGCCACCGGGCTCGGCCAGTCGGCGCTCGGACTCGGGGTTGAAAACCTGGGGGCTGACCCCGTTGTACACGACGCGGATCTTGTGTGGGGCCGCCCCCAACTCGCGTTCCCAGCGCCCGTTGAAGGCACAGACCGGGGCGATCTCGTCGGCGAAGTACAGATTTGCGGACACAACCCTCCGGATCAGTGAGAGCAGGAACCCCTTGGCGAACGGGGCCATGTTGCTGCGGCCCACCGAGAGATACTGCTCGCGCAGGTAGACCCCATGCTCGGTGAGCAGGTACGGCACGCCGTGCTGCAGCTTGGCCACGATGCCCACGAGCCCGCAGAAGGCCGCCGCCGAGGAGTGGACAAGATCCACCGCGGGGATGGGCGTGTTGAGGATGACCAAGAAGCGGTAGATCCAGCCCAGGGCCTGCACGAGGTCGAAGACGCTGGGCTCATCCCACTGCCCACGCAGGGTCGCCCCCACCACGCGCTCCTTGAAGTAGCCCCACGGCCCGGGCGCCTTGAAGCTCGCCTCGTAGTCGTAGATCAGGAAGTAGCGGTACAGCTCGTGCAAGAGCTCCCCAAACGCACGGGGATCCTCGGTCGGGCTCACGAGCACATCGACGAGGCGGACGAAGAGGGGGTAGAAGACCCGCTCCACGACATCCGCGGTGGTGCGCTGCTTGCGCAGGAAGATCTCGGAGAATGGCAGGTCGCCGCGGTGCTCCGAGGGGTCCTGGGTACCCCAGAGGGGAACGGTGATGAGCCCCCGCACGCTGCCGGGCAGCTCGTAGCTCAGCGTGACATAGGGGTTCATGGCCACGGCGAAGACCAGGTAGCGCACGTCGGGCATCTGACGGACCAGCACATCGCACCACGTGCTGACCCCCCCGCGGTGGAAGGGGTAGGTGCCCTCTGTGGTCAACAGAACCGTGCGGATGCCCCTGCCCATCTCTAACCCCCCGACGACAGCGGTGCGCCCCCGGGCCCGGAGTTCATCTGCACCGAGGCCAACAGACGGGTGAGGCGCCGAGTGCCGCGGGTCCGCACGCGAAACAGCACCCGCAGGGCGGCCAACAGACCCATGGTGGCGTTGACGAGCCCGTCACGAAACCTGGCCCCCTCCCGATACGTGCGCACGCGCACGGCAAAGCGGTTGTCCACCCGGAAGCCGAGCCGCGGCAGGATGACGCCGATCTCCTGCGCACAGCCGTAGCGGTGGCCACTGAAGTACTCCAGCAGGGGCCCGACGGTGGCAACGCGCAGCACGCGGAAACCGCACTCGATGTCCTGATAACGGTACCCGGCCAGAAGCCCGCCGCTCAAGGACAGAAGCCTGTTGCCGACCACCTTGTACCGCGGATACCCGCCGAGATCGCGACGCCCCAGCGCCACATCCAGCCGCCGCTCCTGCAGGTGGCACACCAGCAGAGGGATCTCCGCCGGATCGTGCTGACCATCGGCGTCCAGGTTGACCACCACGTCGTCCGGCCCGAGTTCCCCCAGCGCCAGGAGTTGCTGCACGCGGGCGAAGCCCGTCTCCAGGGCACCGGACATGCCCCGGTTGGTGGCGTGCCGCAAGAGATCGACCCTGACGGGGGCGTGCCTGAGCCAGTGGACGATGCGCGCGTGGGAGGCGTCCTGCGAGCCGTCGTCCACGATGATGATGCGGTCCACGTGGGGGGCGGCCTCCTCGAGCACGCCCAGCACCGTGCGCTCCTCGTTGAACTCCGGCATGACGAGCACCACCTGGGCCCTCGACCCGCGTGACCCCTGCGCCGTCACGGCCCGTGCCCCGCCGGCCACCTATACATCATCCTCGGCCAGCGTCATGTGGACGATCAACTCCGGCAGGCGTCCCGCCGCCTCCGCGGACTCGACCACGGCCTGGTCGATCGGGCTCCCGAGCCGGGCCAGGATCTGTCCCTGGGCGTCGTAGATGTCCTGGCCCACCCGCTTGCCGACCAAAAAGGCCATGACATCGGCGCCAACGCCCCCCGCCCGGCGAGCAGCCCGCACGGTATCGGATACCCCGGGCTGCCGCCGCGGAGCCTCCTGGGCCGCGGCGGGGGAGGCGGTTTCGGCGTCCCTGTCGGCGGCGACCTCCGGCTCCCAGGACGTCCCGGCCGCCCAGGCAGGTGCCGGGAGCACATCTCCGTCCTCGGAGGCATCGGTCAGAGAGGGCATCTCCCCGGCACCAGACGCGGCGGGCAGCGGAACCTCGGGGCTCGGGTCCGAAGGGCTGTCCTCCCCTGTACCACGTGGCCCGACGGCGCCGCCGGGCTCGGGCGGCTCGAGGTCGGCCAGCAGGGCATCGAGCGGAGGCGGCTCCACGGCCTGAGGCCCGAGGTCTGGGTGCACGTCGTCCTCCTCGATCAGGCTCAGCGGCAGCGCCGGCAGGATCTCGGGCCTGGTCGGCGCATCCTTCCCGGCGGTCTGCTCCGCAGACGTCGACCCGGCGGCGGGCAGAGGCGCCTCGGCGGGCACCTCGGCCATCTCAGGCTTTGGTCGGGCCTCCGTGGTACCCTGGGGTTCCACCTCCGCCGCACGGCCCAGCGGCGCGACATCCAGGGTCGCCGCGGCCTCGCGGCCATGGCCCTCGGGGTCCGGCCCGGCCACGAGCGCCGCGGGTTCGGCGGGCGCTGGGCCCGCCAGGGTGGTGACCCCGGTCTCGCGCGGGGCGGCGCCTCCGGACTCCCGCCCCACCTCCGAGCGCGCGGACTCCGCTTCAAAGCGCATCCCTGGCGCGGGGCTCGCGCACGCGGAGACATCGGCCCCTGGGTCCTGCCCTTCCCTGGCCCCCATGGGCACCGCGGAGGCTACGGCTTCCGGTCCACCCACGGCGGTGTCCTCGCGCTCCGCCGGCGCCCTGCCCGCGTGCCCCCGCCCCGCCTCCGACCGCGCGGACTCCAGTTCAGCACGCCCGCGTGCTTCGGGGCTCGCCGCCTCGGGGTCCGACACCTGGGGCACGTCCTCGCCCGGCGGCGGAGGGTCCAGTCCCCGACCTGGGCCTGCCATGGTCGCGGACGCAAGGTCGACGACGCGATCCTCCCGCAGGCCTCTGGTTTCGGGGCCGGGGCGCCGCACGACCTGCAGCACACGCCCACCCGGCGGCGGCAGGTCTTCAACCGGAAGGAAGCGGCACCCCGCACGCACCAGGAGCACCTCGGAGGTCACCGCCAGCACGTCCTGCTCCGGGATGACCCCCAACGCCTGGTCGTCCTGGGTACACTCATAGCCGGCCACCCGCGGCGGGTCACCCATGACGAGAGCGGCCGTGACCCTGCCCAGCGTCAGCCCGGCGCGACTCTGCACGCGGAGGTCCAGGAACGGGCCCCACACGCGCGCCGCGCCCCCCTCCAGCCACGTGCTGAGCAGGCGGTCGGTAC
>JAKAUG010000099.1 GCA_021827805.1 Bacillota bacterium
CAACATGTCCTCTGTGCTGTCGAACGCGGTGCCGCCCAGGTCCACCTGGGTCCTGCGTCCCAGGGCAACGAACATCGGACACGGCTGTCCGGGCCTACACACCGGAGGGTCGGCTGGCAACCGCAGGCCACCGGGATCGCGTGCACCGCCAGGACCGTGCCCTCCACGATGGCGCGGCACCCGACAGCAGCTCGACGCCGCAGGGTCCGGCAAGGATGCCTGCCGGGGATACGCTGACGTGCCAGAGGGTGCCGCGGCCGCCCAACCGCAAGCGGAAGCCCGCTCCCAGCGGCAGCGGCACGGTGTCTCCGTTGTCCGCAACCGTGACGTCGTTTGGTGTGCTCAGCACCCTGGATCCGTTTCCTGGTACCGGCCGAGCGGTCTGGACGGTGCCATCCGCACGGGCGGCACCACCGCTGAGGCCGCAGTTTGGGACGGTTGTCCGCTGGAGGTTTGCGCCACGCTGGCCCAGCGCCCAAGGAGCGCGGCGGGCACGATGGCCCCATTTGTGATCCGGAGAAGTCTACGCACGGTGCCACCCCGCTTGGTCCGGACGGGGTGCGCGGGTGTCGTCCGCGTACCCGGAGGTAGGCGAGGCTGACCAGGAGGAAGGACCACAGGCGCCTGCCCGGCCCACCGTTGGCCGCGCGGCGCAAGCGAAGAGGGCGCGGAGCATGCCGCCTTCACTTGTGCACCGCGCCCTCGGGATGGCGGCGCCCGTCCGCCTACCGCTGCCCTCCCTTGAGCAACCGGAGCACGCGCCTTTCCTGGTCCGCTCGCCCACCCGCAGCCAGGGCGTCCCAGACGGCGCGCAGGGCATCGTGCGCCTCAGCCAGTCCCATCAGCTCCTGCCTCATCACCGCAGCGGCCGCACGCGCCGCATGCTCGGCTCGGCACGGGCCGCTACCGCCCACGCACCGGCGATGATCTCGTCCGTCGAGCCGTGCGCTCCTCTCCAGGGCATCCACAGTGCGCTGCGCCACATCGCCCACGGCAACGGCCAGCAGCTCCCCGGAGAGGTGAGCCAACTCCTCGGCCACAGCCTCGGTCGGCTGGTGCTCGTGTCGCGCCACGGCCACGACCAGGGCCAGCGCGCGTGTCGCCTTGCCGCCAGCGACCTCATCGCTCAACAGCATCACCAACTCACGAAGCGCCATCTCCCGCCAAGCGCCGCCGCGCTCCACATCGCGCCGCGCTTCACGAAAGACGCGGCGGACCTCATCGGCCATCCGATCCACCACCGACGTGCCCCCCTTCGGTCGAGGCCGGCTACGTCCGCCGGCCCCCGCCAACGGCTCCCCGCTCTGCTCTGGCGTCCGAACCCACGCTCCGGCCGCGACGCCCGCCCGCGCCCAGGGCCCCGCCGACCACATCGACGATCGCATCCACCGCCTCGTCCGCCTCGCGTTTGGTCAACCCTGCCTTCTCCGCGACAAGGGGCACCAGTTCGGCCTTCATCACTGGACCACCTCCCGGAAAGCCCTGAGAGGGTGGGGAAGGGTCCTCCCCTTCAACGAGAATTTCGCAGTGTACCGCGCCAGCCATGAGGCTCAAAGGGACGAACCACAGCACCGCAACCGAAAGGTGCGGGCGATGCGTGGGCGGCGTGCATGAGACCGTGGGCATATGGTCGGACCCATGCGAAATTCAGGTTCCATGGTGGGGCGGCACCTGGCCTGACCTGGGCTCGGTCAGGTTGACGTCGCGACTTCCGATACAACCGCGGAGCAAGCCCACACGACCCCGCATCCTTCACCGTCGTCCGCACCCCGGGCTAGTCAGCCGAGCTTCACTTGGGCCAGGAGTTCGGTCAGCACGGGCAGGTCTTCTTGCACGGTCATCCATACGGTTTCGGGATCAACCCCCGAAGTACTCATGGATCAGCACATTCCGTGTCGCAATCGCATTCCCCCAAGGAATCTCGGGGTGCGCATCCCACGTCGCCCGGCTCACGTGGCCACACGCCTCGCCGATGATTTCCAACTGCCGAACAACGGTGCTCTGCGTCTTGAGGTCTTCAAGAAACTCGCCCTCTGTCATGCCCTCCGTGAAATTCTGTGCCAGCCGGATAGCGTCAAGCGCCTCCGCGATGTAAACAGCGTCATCCCTGGCAGCCATACACCACCTCGCGGCTCCGCAGAATCCGCTCTCTGAGGTGCGGGCTGAGCCCTCTCTTGCTGACCAGATCCACCCGCCTCCCAAACACCGCAGAAAGTTGTTCCTGCATGTTCACCAGACGGAAGAGTGATGCGGTGCGGCCTGGGGCAAACTCCACCAGCACGTCCACGTCGCTGTCGGGTCCGAAGTCCTCTCGGACCACCGACCCGAACAGGGATAGTTCGACAACATTGTTCTCTTCACAGAACTGCCGTATCGCCTCAGCATTGACCACCATCGCCGCCATCGGCGCCCCCCCTCAAGCAGTTCTCGGCACGGTGTGCCCTCCGCGACGGTCCCAGTCTACTCCAAGGCTCGGTACCGCCGCGCCTCCTCCCCATGGGCCACCGCCCACCGCATGGCCCCCTTCTCCCGCACCAGGGTCAGGGTGTCGCGAGATCGGCTCACCGCCGTGTAGATCCGCGTAGGCCAGGCAGCGCTCAGCAGCTTGAAGGCGTCCCCACCCAGGGCAAAGACCACGCGGGAACTCCCCGCCCTGCGCCGTGTGGCCGGTGCGGGCGAACGCAGGCTCACGTCGCCCGCGTCCCCCGCCCAGTACGCGGCGCGGCGCACCCCGTCGCCGTCCGCATACTCCACGATGCATCTGGCCGCTCGGCCTCCAGGCCCAGCACCCTGATCCTCACAGGTACGCCCGCCGCGATGACGATGTAGTGCTCGCCGTTGAAGACGCCCTTGGCGTAGTCGTTGCGGCCCCGGACGACACGGTTCCCGACCCAGACCTCCCGGCCCCCACCGCTGGTGCGGAGGCTTCCCGCCCGGCCTCCGCCTGAGTTCAGCATCGGGCGAAGCACCCGGTTGAGTCTGGGAACTCCCAGCGCTCCCTTGCGCATCGGCGCCAGCACCTGTGCACGTCGGCGGTCTGGGCCCGCGGCGCCAGCAGCCGCCGCCCCTTGTCCACCACGCGCGCCGCCATGGCCGCCTGCGGCGCCTCGGGCAGATGGCGCGGCGCCAGGGGAAAGGTGGCCGCGCGCCAAGCGGGGTCCCCGTCCGGCGCGCGTCCCCGGCGGCGGCGCTTCCCGGGAGAGGTGATGGAACGGCGCTCCCGACCTCACCGCCGACAAGCAGCACAGACATCCCCGCCGGCATGCCGATGACCTCGTGCATCCGCCAGGGCAGCGGGTTCCCGTCCCGTTCGAGATGCGCCGCGGCCACCCCCGGCGCGGATTCATCCCCGGGAAACCTCGCGCGCCCGCCAGCGCCGGCCCGCCGCCTGGAACACATCCACGGTGCACGACCGTCCGGATAGCACGAGGTCCCTCATCACCGCCTCCTCCTTGCGTGGTACCCACAGACGTCCCGGAACCCGGGGGGGCGTCTCTGCAGGTGTCGCGTTGCTGCATGCTGCCCAGTCTCGTATACGCGATATGCCCCGTCTTCTCGCTGAGGTGGGAGACCCGCGGCGGCGAGGTTCGGGTTCCCGCCCGTGGTCGCGTCCCCCCAGCGGTGCGGGGAGTGCCTCCACTCCAGGTCGTCACGCACCGGCGGTTGGGTGACATGCCGCGATAGTAGGAGGGACGAACCCAGGGGCGGAGAATCTTGACAGCTGGTTTGACGCAAGTGCGGGCGGCGTGGGAGTTGGACACCGTGCGGACGAGCGGTGCAGCCGGCCCCAGTCTTGGTCGGCGTGAGGCCATCCGGCTCGGATTGACGGCCTCGGCGGGCGCGGTGGCCACATGGGCACTGTCCGCATGTGGGCCCCTGGCCAGGCCCACAGCGGCCAAACCCGGGATCCTCCTGGTCTGGGAGCCCTGGCGCGTCGGCTGGGGCAACGGGTGGTCCGACATCTTCCACCAGTTCACGGAGCCCTTCCGCAAAGAACACCCCGGGTTGGACATCAAGGTCAGCGCCCCGAGCGCCTGGGCGAACGATACTCAGGTGGCGACCGAGATCATGGGCGGCAGCGGCCCCGATGTGTTCGCCGGGTACAGCCCGGCGCCCCTGGTCGAGGGGGGGCTCGTCCTGAACCTCAAACCTTACATCACGAAGTACGAGGTGGACCTCAGCCAGTTCGACGCCGGGCAGCTCGCCCATTTCGTGACCTCGGACGGCATCTTCGGTCTGCCCGCAGAGCTGTCCACCACCGCCGTGCTGGTCAACCAGGGGGCCATCGATGCCCAGGGTCTGGAGCGCCCCTCGCCCAACTGGACGGCCCAGGAGGCGGCCACCCTTTGGCAGGGGATGTCGCGAGGCGGGACCACCCCGCGCTGGGGTCATGCGGTCTGGATGTCCATCGCCGCAGACCTGCCCGGCAATTATCTCTGGCGCAGCTGGGGGGCGAACTTCGCCGCGCACAACTTCTCGGATACCTGCACCCTGGACAGCAAGGAGGCTCTGGACTTCGCCAACTGGTTCTACCCCCAGGTGCAGTCCGGGATCATCGCCCTGCAGGGTGCCCCCCAGACCGACTTCCTCGCCGGAACGCTCACCACGGCCACGTTCGGCAGCTGGCTGCTGCCCTGGGCGGCGATGAACCTGCAGGGCATGAACTGGGATGTGTATCCGACCCCGGCCGGTCCCGCCGGCAGCACCTCGTACGCCGGGCGCGACTACTACGCCGTCAACGTGCGCACCAAGTACCCGGAGGAGGCGGCCGCGTTCCTCATCTGGTTGACCACCAGCAAGGTGTGGCTGACATCCCTGGTTCAGCTCCTGCTCGTGGTCCCGCCGCTGCGGCCCTACTGGAGCACCTGGGTGGACGCCGTCCGCAAGGTCGCGCCGCCCCTTGTGGGCAAGAACCTGGAGGCCTTCGTCCAGCCGGCGCTGCAGGGCAAGGCCTTCGCGCACCCGGCCTTCAAGTACCAGAGTGAGAGCGCCTACACGATCATCGGAACCTACATGCAGCAGATCGTGAATCAAACGATGACGCCAGCGGACGCGCTGCCCAAGGCGGCCGACCAGGTCAACCGTTTCGAGCAGGTGATGGCCAAGGAGGCGGTCACCCTCACCACCACCGCCAACTTGCTGCAGCAGGCCCAGGCGTCCAAGACCGCGATCAGCTTCCCCAAGCCCAGCCCGGCTGGGATCGGCGTCCCTGACAGCACACCCCCCACGGGAGCGATCACAAGCTCCGGAGGCACCTGGACGCTGGTGGGGGATGGCAGCGACGTGTGGACCACCAGCGACAACTGCACCTTCGCCTGCACGGCGGCGACCCTGAGCCAGGCCCGTTACACCTGCCGGCTCACCTCCCTGGTCAACCTCGACTGCCCGCACCTCAGCCCGTGGGCCAAGGTCGGGCTCATGGTGCGCCAGGATCTGAGCGACGATGCGATGATGCTGGCCCTGGTGGCCAGCGGGGGCAACGGCGTCTTTGTCGACATCCGGCCCCGGCCGGGCTCCACCGTTGCCCAGCAGAATCCGACGTCACCAACGGCCAAGGTCGGCCTGATCGGCGCCCAGGTGCTCACGCTCCCCCAGGACCCAAGCAAGCCTCACCAGAACCGCCTGGCGCACCCGATCTGGCTTCGCCTGGAGCGCGAGAATGCCACCTGGACAACCCTGACCTCCGCCGACGGCCAGAATTGGGCCCAGGCCGGGAACCCCATGACCCTGCAGATGGCCAGCGGCTACGTGGGCCTGTTCGCTCTGGCCCACAACAGCGACTTCGGTGGACAGGGACGGATTCGCGCGACGTTCGACAGTCTGGATTTCACCCCAACCCTGCAGGTGCAGTTGGGCGTGCCAGGAAAGCCCTGAGCGGTGTCCGTTCCGCTGCGCCGCCGGGAGGCGTGCCGCGGTGGGGGGACAGGATAGGAGCTGCGGAGCGGCATGCTCACCGATGGGTCTTTCCCGCTCGGCCTCTGGTGGCCACCGCCGCCCGAGGAGACGTCCGTCGCCGCGTATCGTCGGATCGCGGAGGCCGGGTTCACCTTTGTCATCGGCGGCAACGGTGTGGACACGCCCGCCCGCAACCTGCGGCTGCTCGCCGCCGCCGAGGCCAACGGTCTCGGAGCCCTGGTTCAGGACGCCCGCGTGGGGGCCGGGCGTGCCGCCCTGGGGGCGGCCACAGCGGAGTATGCCCGCCACCGCTCGTTCGCCGGCTATCTGCTGGTGGACGAGCCGGGTGCGCGGGGCTTCTCCCACCTGGCGGAGGTGAGCCGGATGATCGAGGAGGTGGCACCAGGCCGCCTCCCGTACATCAACCTCTTCCCGAACTACGCATCGCCCGCGCAGCTCCAGGCACCCTCCTACCGCGCCTATCTGGAGGACTTCTGCGCCCAGGTGCGCCCGCAGGTGCTCTCCTTCGACCACTATCCGCTGCTCGACGACGGGAGCCTTGACCCGGGGTACTTTGCGAACTGGGCCGAAATCCGCCGAGCCGCTCTGATGGTGCGCATTCCGTCCTGGGTCTTCCTGCAGGCGATCGGTTTTCTGGGCCGCCGCGCGCCAACGCCCGCGGAGATCCTCTGGCAGGCAAACGTGGCGCTGGCCTTTGGCGCCAAGGGGCTCATGTATTTCACCTACTGGACGCCCGAGGGATCCGAGCAGTTCACCACGGCACTGATCGACAGATCCGGCCGCCCGACCACGGCATACGACGCAGCCGTGCGCATCAACCGCCATCTGGCCGCCACGGGTGCCCGCCTGCTCCCGCTGTGCTCGGAGGGGGTGGCTTCGACGGCGGTTTCGCCGTCCGCAGGGCTCGATGCCTTCCATCCGGATGGCTGGATCACGGAACTTGCCGGTGATCCCGTGATCCTGGGGCGGTTCTCGCCGGGGTCCGGGCCCGGGCGGGAGCGCTGGCTCCTTCTGACCAACGGCTCGCCTGGCGCACCCGCCCGCGTGGATCTTGCTGTGGGACCCCGTGTGACCGAACTGGGCGTCTTCGATCCCGCGGCGGGAGTTCTGAGGGAGCAGCGCATGGTGCGGAACCGCCCTCCCGCCGTTGTCCTGGAGCCGGGAGCGGCGGTCCTGTATCGCCTGCGTGCGGGCTGAGGGCACGAGGCGCGCGGCTGGCCCTGGCGGCGGAGCCTGCGAGTGCGGGCTGGGTCGGTCCGCGCGCTGCCGTTCCCTGGGTAGGATCCTGAACCTACCAGGTGTGGTCTGCGTCAAGAGCCAGTACTCCAATAGATATTCCGCACATTCC
>JAKAUG010000116.1 GCA_021827805.1 Bacillota bacterium
GGACCGGTGCCGGCACAGCCGCCCTCGCCGCCGTTGGCGCAGGGAGAGATCTCGGCGATCTCGGGCGGCGTGTTGACCATCAAGGCACCAGGGGGCAAGACCGAGACGGTGGATACCACCGCGGCGACGGTGGTGCGCTCCGGGCCGGGTCCGCAGAGCCAGACCTCCAGCGTGAGCACGCTGAAGGTGGGCGACCGTGTTGCCGTGCAGGGGAGCGAGTCCAACGGCGTGGTGACGGCGTCGGTGATCATGGTGGGACCGGTGCCGGCACAGCCGCCCTCGCCGCCGTTGGCGCAGGGAGAGATCTCGGCGATCTCGGGCGGCGTGTTGACCATCAAGGCACCAGGGGGCAAGACCGAGACGGTGGACACCACCTCGGCGACGGTGGTGCGCTCCGGTCCGGGTCCGCAGAGCCAGACCTCCAGCGTGAGCACGCTGAAGGTGGGTGACCGTGTTGCCGTCTTCGGGAACCACTCCGGTAACGCCCTCAAAGCTACGGCCATCTGGGAGATGCCCGGAGTACCTGGACTGCCTCTGGGGCTCCATGCCCCGCAGGCCTCGCTGACCGTCCCGAGCCCGCGCAAGTAACCGGGCCGGTACCGCCACGTTGGATGCCGGCCAGCGGGAACCCCGTGCCGACGGCCTTCAACCCTGGCCAGATTGTATCCGGGCCGTTGGTGAAGGAAATGCGCTGGCATGGATGGGGCCTGGGGGCGACGAACGCTCCCAGGCCTCGGCATTGGCTCTTGCCGCCAGGGACTCCCCTCGCCTTTGCTTCAGTGGGTGCTACGCCAACGGGGCGCTACCAACACCGCTCCCATCCCGGTGAACGGGGCGCCGGCACAGACGCCGCGGCACCGCGGCACCTTTGTACTGGTGCCCAGGACCGCAACCAGATTGTCACGGCAACCATCACCCTGAGAAAGGAAAAAGTGGGTCGGCGGCCTGCAGATCTGCCGGCAGTCCGGATCGATGCCCCATGGATCAGCCCAAATCCGGTGCCCTGATCCCGCCTCCGGCCTCCCACTGCCATGGCGCGGGGAGCGGCCACCGCAGCCCGGTCCCTGGCGTCCTGGCCACCAACATGATGCGCGCCACCCTCATCCCCCGCAGCATCCAGATTGGGGTGCGCGAAAGCCCCCGCATCAAGGGGCTCCACAGACTGACGGCCGTCTGCAACGGATGTGTTCAGCCTGCGCCCGCCAGGGCCAGCCCCTGGATCCGTGACCAGAGGGCGTCCGGCACGGGCATCACGGAGAGGCGGCTCTGGCGCACCAGGTCCCACCCGGCAAAGGCGGGATCCGCCCTGATCTCGGCCAAGGTCACCGGATGGTCGAGACGGTAGGCGGGCGCAATGTCGACCGCAACGACCCTGGGGTTGTTCTGGCCCGGCTCGGGATACGGCTCACTGACGATCCGACAGACGCCGACCACCCGCCGCTCGTTCCCTGTGTGGTAGAAGAGCGCAAGCTCCCCAGGGCGCATCTCCCCCATGTGGTGAAGCGCCGCCCAATTGCGGACGCCGTTCCAAGGCTCGCGACCGACCCGCACGAGGTCGTCCCAGCTGAAATCGCCGGGCTCCGTCTTCATCAGCCAGTGGGCCACGGTCCCTGCCCCCTCTCCGCGGACGCAACGGGATTGGCCCTCGCTCTGCCCCTCGCGGCGGCCGCAGCTCGTGGACGGGGCAGGGCTCCCCATCTTCCAGGCTCAGGCCCGGGCGGGCAGCAGCTCATGGTCGTCCACGTCGCAGACCGGCCGGTAGCCGACCCGGCGGTAGACGCCGTTGGACGTAGGATTGGCGAGATCCGTGTACAGGAAACAAAAGTGCCGGCCCTCGGCCAAAAGGCGTTCCGAGACCGCTGCCACGCAGGTGCCCGCGAACCCACGCCGGCGGTGCCGCGGCGGCGTGTACACCTTGCGGATGCGGATTCCATGAGGTGTTGGCCCACCGTAGGCGCACATGGAGACCGGCTCGCCCTCCTCGTTCGCCCAGAGCAGCGTTGTGCCCGCGTGGAGCTCGGCTTCCGCCACAGCCGCCCAATCCTCGCTTCGCGGGTTGCCGATGTCCCGGGCGAACCGCTCGGTCCACAGGGCCAGGAGTTCACGGTGCTGTGGGCCTACCGGCACCAGATGTCCACGGGCGCCCGGAGTCGCCTCGACGCGGGTGAGCTGTTGGATCCGCATGTGCATGCGGATCCGGGACTGTTGGCCGGACACCCCCCGCCACACGTCCGCGAACAGACGCGCCTCGCGTGTCGGGCCGAGCCAGCCTGGCATGTCGGGATGGCGTTCTGCGGCCGCCGCAGCCAGCAAGCGCACGGACTCGGCGGACGCAGCGGGCGCGAGTAGGTACTTCTTGGTGGTCAAGAGGCCCACGGCCAGCAGCGTGCCATCGGCATGCTGCACCGCGTCCAGGTGGCGGCACCCCTCCTGCCGTCCGCGGGCGGCTGCGGTCAGAAGGCCGACGAGCAGGTTGTTCGCGGCCTCCTGCCGCTCGAGGTGGGGTAGCGCTGCCGCCGCACCCTCGGGCAGCCCACTCTGGGTCCACGAGCGCAGCCATAACCCGTCCACGCTGCCACACCTCACCTGGGGCGATGGGGTGCCATTAGGTGTACGTGGTGCCAGCTCCTGCCCAAGGGGCCCTGTACCCCGGGGGTGGAGCCGTGCCGGCGCGCGTAAAGACGCAGGGCCGCCCTCTTGGCGGCCCTGCGTCTCCGGCGCCATCGCCTGTGTTTGATGCGCTACGCTGTGGACGGGACCCGAAGTTCTACCAGCGCCCGCCGCCGCCGCCGCCGCTGCGGGGCTCGCGGGGCTTGGCCTCGTTGACCGTCAGGAGCCGACCGCCCATCTCGACGTTTTGCAGGGCGTCAACCGCCTGCTGCAGCTGCTCATCCTGGACCTCGACGAAGCCGAAGCCGCGAGACCGACCCGTCTCGCGGTCCGTGGCCACACGCGCGGCAAGCACGGTGGCGTGCGGGGAAACCAGGGCCGTCAGGTCGTCCTCGGTGGCGCTCCAGGGCAGGTTCCCGATGTACAGGGTCTTGGCCAAACCGTCCATCGCCTCCTAGGGTCCGAATCCGGTGAGTCCTGGGGTCTGGGAGGCGTTCACCTGCACCGACCTAGCACAAGACCCAACCTACCCCAGACTATCCGGAAACTGCCCCCGAGTTCAAGCGTCCGAAGGAGTCTCCCCATGGATCTCCTACGGACGTCCGCCGGTGGCACCAGTAGCATGTCCCCATGTCGACGCCAGTTTTCACCCCCAACAGGCCGCGGTTGCTGGCGCTACTCTCGCTGGCCCTTGTCGCCCTCCTGGCACCGCTTGGGACCCACCGTTGGCAGGCCCTGCGCCCGAGCACGGCCACCGGGTTGCACCTCATGGCGGAGGCTGTGCGCCGCCAGGTCGAGCTGGCGCCGGTACGTTTCTGGCCGTCCTTCAAGACCGCGCACTTCATTGTGTATTATCCGCCTTCCCTGGAGGGCCAGGCCCGGATCGTGGCCAGCGCCGCGGAATCGTTCCTGCCACAGATTCTGGCCGACTACCGCGTTCCCCGCCTCTCCATGCGGGTTGCCCTCGTCGTGCTCACGAGCCGGGCCATGCGCGCCGATGCCGGTACCGGCGCCGCGGCACCTCCGCTGGGTTTTTACCAGGACGGCGCGGTCTGGCTCTTGGCGCCCGACGCCTTCCTCGCGCCGGGGCCCGGTCTGGCCGAGCGTTATGCCGCCCAGGGACCGGCGGCGCACGAACTCACCCACCTGGTCGATGATCTGGTCAGCGGTGGGCGCGTGCCGGCCTGGCTGGACGAGGGTCTGGCTCAGTATGAAGACTGGCGCCTCACCGGCTACGTCTGGCTGGGATCCCAGAACCGCTTCCACGGGCCGCTGTACAGCTGGAACCAGCTCACCCGAGACTTCGTCCAACTTCCGAACCAGGCGCTGGCGTACCGACAGGCCCTCGCCGCCACCGCCGCGGTGTGCCGCAAAGGACCTCAGACATGCCTCGGCCTGTTGGAGCGGCTGCGGACCGGGGTCTCCACGACCGCGGCGCTGCGGTCCATCCTGGGCGCTGCCGCTCTGGGGCATCTTGAGGCCGGTGGGGCTTGGCAGGCCGGGAGCGGGCCCAGGCCGGAGGGGCTTGCCGGGCCGGTCCCCTGAGCCGGGCAGGACGGCGACTCCCGGGTCGCGAAGCAGACGCCGACTCGACGCGCACGCTCGGGATTCGACGCGGCGGCTGGGAGCGCGGGTCGGCAGGTCCTGAGGGAGGGATCGGGCCGTGGATACCGCAGAGGCCCGTGCGTCACTTCAGGCGCCTGCGGGCGGCAGGTCGTCCATCCTCATCGTGGAGGATGAGAAGCCGCTGGCGCAGATCCTGCGTGAGAATCTCGTGCGGGCCGGCTACGATGTCACCGTGGCGTACACGGGACCGGCGGGAATCAGTGCCATGGATGCCGCCACACCCGACCTGGTGATCCTCGATGTCATGCTGCCCCTGATCAGCGGCTTCGGAGTCTGCGAGGCCATCCGCACCAAGAGCCAGGTCCCGGTACTCATGCTCACGGCTCGCGATACCGAAGAGGACAAACTGCGCGGCTTCGAGGTCGGCGCTGACGACTACCTGACCAAGCCCTTCAGCATGGCCGAGCTGCTGGCGCGGGTGCGGGCCCTGCTGCGGCGCAGACCGGCGGAGATCGCGCTGCAACTGCGGATGGGCAACCTGGAACTCGACCTGCAGGCCCACATGGTGAAACGCGACGGGTGTCCGGTGGACCTCTCGATGCGGGAGTTCGACCTGTTGGCCTACCTGGCTCAGCGCCGAGGGGAACTGGTTAGCCGCGAGCAGCTGCTCTCCGAGGTTTGGGGCTACGAATACGTGGGAGACAGCGCCCGGGCAGTGGATGTCACGATCTGGCGCCTACGCAGCAAGATCGAGGAGAACCCGCATGAACCGCGCTACATCCTGTCCCGGCGCGGTCTGGGGTACCTCTTCAATCCGGAACTGTGATGAGAAAGCGCAGGGTTCGCGCCCGCAGGGCCCGCTGGTGGCCCCTGCGTTCCGTCCAGGGAAAGATGGTGGCGGTCTTCGTCCTGCTTACCCTGGCGGCGATGGAAGTCATCACTGTGGGTCTTCTGGACGGGCTCCGCACCTACTACGTCGCGACGGAACAGGGGCAGTTGCTGGCCTCGCTGCGCACGGACACCGTTGGGGTCGAGCAGCAGTTGCAGGTCGATGGCGAGGCGGCGGCCGAGGCATGGGTGCAGGATGCCCCCGGCGTGAACAACGGGGCCCTGGCAACCACGGGCCAGACGCTGACCGGTGCGGGCGCGCCGAGTCCGACGGGCGCGGCACCCGCCAGACTGGTGCTCCTGGACGACACCCAACATTGCGTGGCGACCAACGCCAGTTCCGGCTGTTCGTCCGGCTTGGCGTACCGTCTGGCCTCCCTGGGGCTGGGGGCGCTCGTTCAGGGGGAGGCCCAGGCCTGCAGCAATCCGGGGCCCGGGGGTTTCCAGACCATCTGGTGCGGGCGGCCAGTGATCGATCCCAACACGAACCGGACCGCGGGCTACCTTCTGGCCTGGACACAGGAGCAGGGCATCTACCAGACGATCCTGCAGATCCGGCAGATCCTGTTCACCTGGACCGTCGTGGCTTTGGTCGTGATGGGGATCCTGGGTTACCTGTTGGCACGTACCATCACCGGTCCCATCCAGGCCCTGACGCGGCGGGTCCGCGCCATGGCCGCCGGGGACCTCACCGGCGAGTTGCTGGTACAGAGCAGGGACGAGGTGGGCCAACTCGCCGCGGTCTTCAACCAGATGTCCCGGCGCCTGCGCGAGACGCTGGACGCCATCCGGGCCGAACAGCGGCGGGCCGCGGCCATCGTGGAGAACATGGCGGACGGCATTCTGGCCCTGGACGCCCGGGGGGGCGTCATCGTGTGCAACCCGTCGGCGGCCGCGATGCTTGGACGGGATCCCGGAAGCATCCAGGGGAAGGGGGTGGCGGAGGCGGTGCCCGAGTTGGCCCCCGTGCTCAACGCGCCGCCACCCGTCGCCCCAGAGGCGCTGGACGGCCCACAGGTTCCGGCCGTCTTGGTGCGCGTGCAGGGGCGCGAACTGTTGATTCGCGTGGCGCCGCTGGAGGACGGCGGCGTTCTGCGGGGCACCGTGGTCGTGCTCCAGGATGTCACGGCGCGGGAGCGCCTGGAAGCGTTGCGTAAGGAGTTTGTGGCCAACGTCTCACACGAGCTGCGCACGCCGGTGACCACCGTCAAGCTCTATGCCGAGAGCCTCCTGGAGTGGGGGATCGACGACCCGGAGGTGGCCCGGGACAAGGTCTCGGTCATCGCCAACGAGACCGACCGCATGGACCGCCTGATCCGTGACCTGCTGCAACTCTCGCGCCTCGATCACCGGCGAGAGCTGCGCCCCCGGCGGCGGGTCGATCTTGCGGATCTGGCGGGCTCTGTGGTCGGCAGTCTGCGGGAGAGTGCCCGGCGGAAGGGGGTGCGGATCTCTCTGGAATGTTCGGCCGACCTCTTGGAGGTGCCCGCTGACCCCGACGCCTTCGTCCAGGTGCTGAACAACCTGCTGATCAACGCCCTGGACTTCACCCCCGAGGGCGGAGAGGTGACCGTTGCGCTGCTAAGACCCAGCCCGGATCACGTGCGGGTCCAGGTTGCTGACACCGGCCCCGGGATTCCGGAGAGCGACCTGACGCGGATCTTCGACCGCTTCTACCGCGTGGACGCCTCCCGCAACCGCGAGCACGGCGGCAGCGGGCTCGGCTTGGCCATCGCCAAGGAGCTGGTCGAGGCTCACTGCGGCACCATCGGGGTCGAGAGCATCGTCGGCCAGGGCAGCACCTTCTGGTTCACCCTCCCGGTGGAGGTGGCGGGAGGGTGAGCAGGCACTCGGGCCGGGCAGCGTCCTCGCATCGCCTGCAGTTGCAGCGCAGGAGGCGACAGCTCCTCCTGCGCCGAGTGGCCGATCACCTTACCGGATGGCTCCTGGGCCTGCTGGTGGTCGGCGGTATGGGCCTCGGCGGGCTGCTGTGGTTCGGGCCGCACGGCCTCGAGTCCCCTGGCCTGGGCGCCGCCGCCGGCACCTATCAGGCGTCGGACGCGCAGTCTGCCGTCCCCCCCGAGGTGCTGGCCCGGCCCGAACAGATCCAGGTGCTGTTCGGCGGCGGAGAGCCCGGCCAGGGCCTGTCCGAT
>JAKAUG010000135.1 GCA_021827805.1 Bacillota bacterium
GCCTGCACGTGCTGGGTGACCACCCGACGCCTGCGGCCCGCCGGGGTGAATCCCGGCACCCGGCGGGACCTCACCGGCGCGACCGCCGCGTGCGGCCGCGCAGCGCCAGGAGGAGGAGGGCTCCAAAGCCCGCGCCGGCGACGACCTCGAGGGTGCTGGCGCCCCCTCCGCCGCTGGGCTCCGGGGGGGAGGGCGAGCCGCCGAGACAGGGGGTGGGGAACCCGGCCACCACCCCATTGCCCACGTCACAGCAGGCGAGGATCCTCTGGCCGCTGGGCGAAGCCTCGCAGACGCAACAGGTCGAGCCGAGGGTGGCCAGGCACGGCTCCATGATCCCGAAGGACTGCGGGGTTCCCTCCTCGACGCAGTACCACCCGAGGTAGCTGCCAGCGTCCTGGGCCATCTGAGAGCAGGGGTTGGACGGACAGGTCACGGGCGGGAGGCGCGGGTGACCGCGACGGATCGGGGGCGCCGGGAGAGCCGGTGCCAGTGGTGGGCGCGACCGTAGAGGAACACGCCGCCGACCGCCGCCCCGAGGCCGAGGCCGAGGACGGCGGCTGCGCCGGACGACCCGGACGATGCTGGCGGCGCCCCTGACCCCCCCAGCGGGGCGCAGTCGCACCACACGTACGCTTGCTGGAGCGGCACACCTGCCTTGGCGCACTCGCATCCCCAGCACACCTGACCGGCGCCGCACCCAGTACACCCGGTCGCGTGAGGGGTGCAGTTGGCGGGCTCATACCCCGAGGGGCAGCGGTTGGTGCAGGGGGCGGCCACGGGCCAGAGCCTACACCCCGCCAGAGGGGCCTACCGCCCCAGCATGAACACGAGATCCGTCTCCTGCGACCCGTCCGGCGATGGCGCTCCGCCGGGGGGCGGCGACGGTGGCGGCGACGGCTGGGCCGCCTGGGGGTCGTCGTCGACCAAGGGCTGCTCGAGGCCACAGGACTTGCAGGTCGCGACCATCGGGTCGCCCTCGCGGTAGTGGTTGGTGGCGCTGCAATTCGGGCACTGCCACGGGTGGAGCACGACGGTCCCCTCCGGCGCTCGGGGCGCAGCATCCGGCCGGGCGTGGGCGGCGGGCTCCGGCGCCTGCGGGTGGGGCCCCTCGAGGATCCGTTGCGCCGCGGCGTTGGTCAGCTTGGGCAGGTTGTTGGAGAGCAGGGCGAACGCCTGATTCTGGCGCATCATGGCGATGCGCTCCATGTTGTCCGCCCGGCGCTTCTCCTCGTCGCCGTGGGCCGCAGCCTGGGCCCACTTGGCCCGCTCCACCTCGAGCTGGGCCATGCGGTAGGCGTGCTCGTACTCCGCCTGGAGCTGCTCGCGCGTCTTGCCCTCCGGGCTCGCCTGGGGCGGCGGCGTGGGGTGCATCCGCTCGTAGATGCCCCCGAACATCTCGAAGAGGCGCAGGCTCCGCTCCGCCTCCGCCTCGACGCTCGGCGCCGGATGGCTGTTGGCGGCGAGGATCGCCTCCTTGAGGGCGCCGTACTGGTTGGCTATCGCCTCCATCTGTGCCCGCTGCGCCTCCTGCAAGCTGGACACGACCATCTGGAGAAGCCCCGCCATCCCCGCGCCGCCGCCATCCCCACCCGCTGCCTGGGCCTCGGCCCGCAGCGCGACGAGGCGGGCCTTGTGGAACTGCTGGCGCTCGAACTCACGCGCCTGGCGCTCGTCCTCGGCCTTGGCGAGCGCGTTCTCGGCCTCGATCCGCTGCTGCTCCGCCTGGAGCTCGGCGATGGTCATCCGCTGGGATCGGAGCCGGTCGATCTGGCCGCGATTGAGCTCCCGGGTGAGCTCGTCCTCACCGGGCCCCGCCGCCGCGGGCACCGCCCCGCCACGACGCACCCGCATCCCGGCGATGTTCCGCCCCACGGTGTCCCACCCCTCACGCTCGATCTCCTCCATGGAGCTCATCCGGCGATCACCTCCACCACATCGTCATCCTGCTCCTCCACCACGACCCGGGGGCGTGCCCGCCACGCCCACCACATGTACCGCTCGATGCAGTGGTTGACGAACTCGGTCGGGTCGCCCGTGAAGTGCTTTTCGCTGCGGTACCACTCGAGGAGGGCCTGCGCCTTGGTCCGGAGCTGGATCGGCGTCTTGGGCGGAGCCGAGATGGGCTGCGGCTCCACGAAGTCCGTGTCCCGGAGCGCGACGATGGTGGCCGACCCCATGGCGGGGGGGGCGGGGACGATCTCGGGATGGCGCCCGTTGCCCGGTGGGCTGGGGGCCGCCGGAGACGTCGGCGCCGGCTCACCCGGCGCGTCGCCCGCATCGGCGGCCGCCCCCATCTCGTCGAGATCCCCCGCCCCGATCTTGAGCGACTTGTCCCAGGGCTGGAACTCCTCGGCCTTGGTGCGGCGGGTGAGCGGGGAGTGGCCCTCCACGCCCTTCTTGCGCCCGCAGTGGCCGATGACCTCGAGGAGCTTCTTGGGATCACCGGGCGAGCCGAAGTCGCCGGCGGTGCAGTACGCCTCCCAGAACTGCTCGGGGCCCCAGCCCTTCATGGCGCCGATCATACGAGCCTGGGGGGTGACGTGCCCATGAGCTCCGAGACCTCACGGCGTCCCGGGGCGGCGGCGGACCCCTGCGCGCGCCACCCGATCGCGGTACGCTGCGCCCGTGAGCTGGCTCGACCTCATCGACCTCAAGCAGATCGTCAACTTCGCCACCACCACGATCATCCAAGAGGCGGTGGCCGGCGGGCGGACGGAGGACGAGGCGGAGGCCACCGCCGGACCCGAGGGGTCCCCCCGGCCGAAGGGTGGGTGCCCGCACTGCTCGATCCACCGCCACGTGTCCGACGCCTGGGGGTTTCTCCAGTCGAACCTCACCGCGGCGGACGACCACGACGGCCAGATCCCACGGCGGATCCGCACCACCCTCTACCTCGCCCGCCAGGATCTCGAACAGGCGAGCAGCGAGGCCCAACAGCTCCGGGCGCGGATGCCCAGTCTCGACGCCGAGTGCAGGGACGTCATCGCCAGCAGCGACCTCGCCCGGCTGGGGCTCCCTGACCCTCAGACCTGCACCGCGGACGACTGCGCCCGGGCCATGCCCGCGCTGCTCACGGCGCACGCCGCCACCACCCGCCTGAGCGACCGCTACGAGGAGCTGGCGGCCCGGGCCCACGCCTACTCCGAGCAGGAGCAGATCGCCCGCCGCCACGGGGTCGACGATCCCGACGCCTTCTTCCGCGAGCTGTACGGAGACCACCATGGCTGAGGCACTCTCCACCACCCTGCCCCTCGTCGTCCCGTCCGAGGAGGAGACCGCTCCGCTCTCCCCGGAGACGGAGGAGCGGTTGATGGGGCCCCCCGTCGACCTCCCCGACCAGGTGCCCGACGACGAGCAGGAGCAGATCGACCGGTACCTCGAGGGGGCGGGCGACCCGTTCACCGTCGGCGCCCCCGGCCTCGCCGACTTCCTCCCCGGCGACGACGGCGACGTGTACGACGAGGCGCTGGCCCGCGAGGCGCCGTGCATCGGCTACGAGCTCAAGGGCCCCGGCACGGGCCCCGATCTCGTGTACGTCAAGGGGGTGAGGGGCGCCCTGAGCCCCGATCAGATCGAGCAGTTTTGCCAGCGCGGCGTGAGCGTACAGGAGACCTCGCCGGAGATGGCGCAGCGCATCGCCGACTTCCACGAGGCGGCCAGCACCTGCGACGCCCGGGTCCGCGAGGAGTACCCCGAGGGCGAGCAGCTCAAGCCCTACGTCGGCTGCATGGGCGTCGAGCTGCGCGAGCGCGGCCAGAAGCTATGACCGTCACCTCGGCCCACGGGCCGGCGGCGTGGGCTCAGAGCTGGCGCCAGGGCGTCGCCGGCTTCCTGGGCATCCCGCCCGAGCGGGTGAGCCGGGTGGCAACCGGCGTCTACCTCCTCGCCCTGCGCGACCCCGAGCTGGCCAGGGCGGTGAGGGCGCTGCGCGACTGCGGACCGCTCCTCGCCGACGTGGCCGAGGACGTCGGCGCCTGCCTGGGAGCGGCCCGGCGCCTACGAGACACCCTTGAGCAGCTCTGAGCCGACCTCCTCGATGCCGAGCAGCTCGGCCCCGGCGTCGAGCTCGATCCCGTGGACCCTGATCCTCCTCTCCTCGGGCCTCGCCGCCGGCGTCGGCGCCGTGGTGGGCCCGATCGTCCACCGTGCGGCCGCCGGCGTCAGCACTCGGGTCAGGCCGAACCGCCCGCGCCGGCGCTGACCTCGCCGCCGCCCCCCGCGCCACCGATGCCGGCGGCATCACGCCCGCGGCCGGTCAGGGTTGACCAGTCCAGCGTGCAGCGACACCCGGCCTGCGGCTCCTCACACCCGGGGCAGTAGCCGAGGCTCTCGACGAGGGCGCGCAGGCGCGCCACCTCGACGCAGTACACCGGCTTCTCCCCCCGCCGGCGGCGCGGGTGCTCCGGCCCCGGGCAGGGCATCGGCCCCACCGCGGCGCCGATGATCTCCTCGAGCTCCATGTCCACCGCCGGATGCTGGCGCCAGTCCGTGACCAGGCCGTCGAAGTCGGCGGGGACCCCGCGGTCGGCCCCGTAGTGGAGCCGCTGCGCCCGCCCCTCGGCGTGGATCTCCGCCCACACCAGGCGCAGGCCGGCCTCGGTCCGAGGCAGGACCCGGATGTCCGGATCGGGACGCGGCGCCGGCGGCGCCGTGCCCGGACCGAAGGGCAGCTCGGGCTCGTGGTTTCCACTCATCGCATCCCCCCGAAGCTCGACATCCCCAAATTACCCCCCGGTGGGGTTAGTTTACTAACCCCCACCGCTAAATTGGAAAGGTTTTTGAATACGATTGACCCCAACCTTTCCATTCGTCGAAAACCTAAAATGGAGAGGTTTTGAATACGGCTCGACCAACCTTTCCATTCCGTTACATCCGGTGGTGGAGGTTGCTCATCGCTGGGTGAAGAGGTCGGCTGCCCGCCAGGTGACCCGGCGCCCACGCACCTCGACGTCGAGAGGTGGGGTTCGGAGCACCGCGCCGCGCTGCGCCAGGCGCATGAGCGAGCGGAGCACCGCGCCGAGTGACGGGGGACTGGCGCCATAGCGGTGCTGGATCTCGGAGGTGAGCAGATCGCGGTCGGCCTCCTCGAGGATCTCCACGATCCGCACGTCGCGCTCTCGGGTCACGGTGTAGCCCCCCTCCGCAAGGACGCGGAGCTCTCCGAAGTCGTCGCCGAGGCGGGCGACCACCATGTTGAGCGGGTCCCCGCCGTGGCGCACCCGGACGCTGCGCAGCGCGCGACGGTCCGGACTGCTGGTGAAGCTGTACTCGAACACGTTGTCGAACAGGGCGGGGATGCCCTCTGTCCCGCTGATCCGCTCGCCGTGCTCCCCCTCGGCCTTGCGCAGGTGGTGGAGCACGATCAGGGTGGCGTGTTGGTCGGAGGCGCACGTCTGCCAAGGGACGACCGCCCGGCGGACATCGTCGGCGTCGTTCTGATGGAGCGGCTGGCAGACCGTTCGCAGGGTGTCGAGAACCATGATGTCGAACGCGCGTTCGGAGACGCGGGAGAGCAGCTCCGGGGGCCGGCGACCCATCACCGGGACGATGCGCAGGTTGGGCCAGGGCACCTTGGAGCCGTAGAGCGCTTGGAGGGTGTCGAGCTTGGCCCGCCATACGCGCTTGGGCTCCTCCGACACCCACACCACCCGGCGGTCGCCGCGCAGCCAGCCCACGGTGGCGAACTGGAGGAGGGGGGACTTGCCTGCGCCGGTGTAACCCGCGATCAGGTGGGTCATCCCCTCGGCGATCACCCCCTCCCGGTCCAAGAAGGGGAGCCAGTCCACGGGCTCGTCCACGTCCTGGGCGCCGAGGATCTCGTCGGCGGTCCACGCGCCCGTGGGAGCCTCGGCGTGGGCCTCTGTCGCGGCATAGCGCGCCTGGATGCTCGCCACGGTGCCCTGGAGCGTGGCCAATGCCTTCTCGCGGTTGTAGTGGCCGTTCATCGCCGCGGCGTGGACGTCCGCCGACGCCGCGGCGAGCTGGCGCTGGACCGCGAAGTCGCGGACGATGCCGGCGTAGTGACGGACGGACGCCGCGGTGGGCATCTTCTGTGAGAGCTCGGCCAGGTACTCGAGGCCACCGCTGACCCGAAGCACCCCCTCCCGTTGCAGCTCGACCTTGAGGGTGAGGATGTCCACCGGCTCGTTCCGCTCCAGCAGGGAGAGCGCGGCGCGCAGGATCCTCCCGTTGCGCTCCGCGTAGAAGTCCGACGGCTCCACCACGCCGCGGACCTGGTGGATGGCATCGGGGTCGATCAGCAGACACCCGAGGACGGCTTGTTCGGCGTCGAGATCGTGGGGCAGGGTGCCGGATGCCATCAGCGCCGGCGATCTGCTACCGTGCCAGCAACGGGGACCGATGCCTGAGACATTGGCTCTCCACAGAGCCGTGCCCTTGCCGGGGGCGCGGCTCTCTTCTTGAGGGGATGCGGCGCGGGCAACGATACACCGACCCGGGCGGGGATGGCGAGGTCCGTCACGCGGGCCGGTCGCGTGGTACCGTCAACCCTGGTTCTCCTGACCTGGGGGCGCGGCCGAGCGGTGTGGGGTCGCGCCCCCCTTCGTGTCGGAGGGGGTGCGAGGGGGCCCCGCGAGCTACGCGCGCACGGTGGCGCGCGGTCGCCGGATCAGCGCCCCGCCTGCCGCCGGGTCAGTGGGAAAACGGGATGATGGTCGCCTCGCCGCCGGAGGGAAAGACGATCCACGGCTCCGCGGCCGGGATGCTGGTGGCCTCGCCGGTGGGGAACGCGATGTAGGCGCCCGATCCCCAGGGAGGGGTGGAGGCCCCGGCCAGGCCGTTGATCCGGTCGGTGAACTCCGTCGAGCAGGCGACCTCCGTGATCGCCCCGAGGTTGCCGGTGAGGGGCTGGGGGCCGAAGGAGGCATAGCCGTAGGGCTGCGAGCAGGCCGCCAGCTCCTGGCTGTCGGGGGCCCATGAGCGGCCGAGCAGCCTCGATCCGGCGCGGCTCAGGAAGTTGGCGCAGTCGGGGTTGGTGTCGAAGCAGATGCTGTCCTCGCAGGTCCCCGGGCTGGCCGCAAACGTGTTCACGAACTCGCAGCCGCAATCGCTGAGGAAGCGGAAGGCCGCGCACGCGATCTGAGCCGAGGCCCCGTTGTCCAGCCAGTTCCCGATGTACCCGCAGTTGCCGTTGTACCAGGCCGCCCAGGGGTCGCCGTAGGCCGAGCCCAGGGCCGGGCCGCAGATGGCTGGCGC
>JAKAUG010000354.1 GCA_021827805.1 Bacillota bacterium
TGCGCGATGGGGGGGCTGTTGCTCCAGCCGGTGTCCTTGAGGTCGCTCACGGGGTGGTTCGCCTCCGGCGCCGCCATCCGTGGAGGCTGGTGTCGCGTGGTCGTGCCGCCAGCCTCCACGTCCGCGGGCCCGCGCTCAGGCCAAGGGGCCGGTTACGGCTTTCGGGCCTTCACGTGCCCCTGGCGGAGGTGGAGCGTCGCGCGCAGCCGCACCCTTCCCCAGGCCGCTGTCGTCGGGGGACAGGGTGCGCCCGCCAAGGATCGGCCGCTCGATGCAACCCGCTTGGGTCACCCGATCAGCAAACGATACCGTTTGTGACGCGAAGGCACGGAGCGCGGCGACGCAGGGCCGCGCTCCGTGCGGAACCGTCGCGTGGCGCCGTTCAGGGGGGTTAGCCCAGAATCACCGTTCCCCAGTGTTGCGTGTTGGCGTGCCAATCCCCAGAACCCGAGGCCTGAGAGGGGTCGGCCTGCCAGACCAACTGGACCAAGCGGGTGCCCGTGCTATCGCCGAAGTCTTGGCCCACGTCAAGTTGGTACTTCTGACCCGAGGCCGGTTGGCTCACCTTCAGCATGCCCCACGGGACGACGAGTTCCGTGTAAAAGCCCTTGCCCTGCACTGTGTGTTCAAACGGGCTGGGCGGCGGGATGGCACTCACCCCGTTGCAGCCGCTGCGTTCCAGGACCCCCTTGGTCGTGATCGCCAACTGGTAGGTGGGATCGGAGGCCGAGACCGAGCAATAGTTGCCAGCGTGGTTGTCCAGCCCGGACACGCCGTACTCGGTCGTATCAGACTCCCACCACTGCCCGGCGGCATCGTTCGCCGCGTCCTCAAGTGGCCATGTCGCCGCGTAGACCCGGATGTACAGGTACGTCGGCGACCAGGCCGCCCAGAACTCGGCGCTGTCGCCCTTGGGGGTCGTGCCGGTGTCGACCACGGCGATCGGGGTGGGCTGGATGTCCGCCCAGCACGCCCCGGTCGGGGAGAGGACCCCGCTCGATGGTTCTTGGGGTGCCGTCAGGGTTGCCCCCTGAGCCGCACCCCCCTTGACGCACCCGCTCGCAGTGGATGTCGTGGTCGACGACTGCGCCGTGCTCTTGCCAGACCCTCCTCCAGACGTGGTCGAGCCACACCCTGCCATGAGGGTGGCGGCCAACCCGATCGCCACGATCTTCCCGGGTGCCATGTGTCATCTCCCCTGGTCCATCGGTGGGAGGATCTCCGTGCTCTTGTCCCCGAACGCAGAGAGCGCCCTTGCGTCCCTCGTCCCTGGTTCTCGCTACCTGCAACCTCCCATTTCGGGCTCGCCCCACGCTGGTCCTGCTGGGGCAGGGCGGCCTTGAACGGCCCCCCCCCTTCGCGGCATGCCATAAAGGGGGCTTGGCGGGAGGAATACCCGGAAGAAGTGTGCAGCCCACGAATGTGGCGCGGAAGATGACGATATGGTGAAGAACCATGGCTTCCCAACGGGTGGTGCGCAACCCCTCTCTCGGCTGGATGGCACCCAGGCAAGGGCATCATCCGCCCAGCCGGAGGAACGGTGCCATGGGTCCAGCGGAGCAGCCTCGGCAGGTCGAGGCTGCGCATCCCGGCCATCCCGGCACCCGCATTGGCCTCATCGCGGGGGAGGAACACGGCGGCGGCCGTGACGGCGGTCGGCACGTGGACGTCCTGTCCCCGTCGCACGGACATGCACATCGCCTGGAGGCGGCTCGTGGTCGAACCCTGTGGCATTGCGGACCGGCTGGCGCACATAGGGTGCCGCCGGAGGGATCGCCGTGGGGCGGATCCGTGTGGGTGTGGTGCGCTGGCACCGCCCGGTGCCCCGTTGGACCTGGGTGGCGGCCTCCCTGGCGCTGATCGGGGGACTGGCCGCTGGCGCCGTCGTGGCCACGCTGCTGCCGCCCGCGCGGCAGGCGGTGCTGGGCGGCAGCGTGCTCCTGTATGCCCGCGCCCGGGCCGCCGGCCGGGTGCGGGTGCTCCGGCCCACGCTGCTGGCCTGGGTGCGAGCGGCCGCGCCGGTCTGGCTTGGGGGCTGGTGGGCCGGCGGCGGGGTGCCCGTCGTTCTGGGGGCACTCGGCCTGCACGGCTTCGCCCTGGGCCTGGGGCTTGGCGTGGCGGACGCGGCCGGTGGCCCCCGCGGCCTGGGGGAGGCGCTCCTGACGCTCTTGCCCGGTAACCTCCTGGCCCTGCCCGCCCTCATCTGGCTCGCGGTGCGGGCGCTGGTGAGCGCCCTGCGCCCTCCGACGCGCCCCCTGCCCGGGACGCCCTATCTCCTGGTCGGCCTGGGCATGCTGTGCGGGGTGGCCGCAGCCGCGGCCGCGGAGGCCACCCTGACGCCGGCGGTGCTTCGCCTGGCCTCGACGACCGGGGCCCTTCTGCCCTGACCCCGTTCCCGCCCGGGAGCAGGCGCCAGCACGGCCTGAGGCAGGACCAGAGCCCGAGGCGCGGAATGCGCCCGTCGGAGTGGTGACATGCGCATCGGCGTGCCCAGGGAGACGAAGGCTGAGGAGCACCGGGTGGCCCTGACACCCGCGGCGGCACACGTGCTTGTTCGCGACGGTCATCGGGTGCTGATCGAGGAAGGAGCGGGGCTGGGCAGCGGCTTTGCGGACGCGGACTACCGCGCGGCGGGGGCGGACCTCGGATCGGCCGAGGATGCCTGGGCGGCGGAGTTGGTGGCAAAGGTCAAGGAGCCGCAGGAGGCCGAATACGGTTTCCTGCGGCCGAGCCTGGTGCTCTTCGGCTACCTGCACCTGGCGCCCAACCCAGGTCTGACGGAGGCCCTGCTGTCCGCCCAGATCGTGGGGGTGGGGCTCGAGACGGTCCAGCGGCAGGACCATACGCTGCCGCTGTTGGCGCCGATGAGCGAGATCGCCGGGCGCATGGCCGTGCAGGTCGGCAGCTACTTCCTGCAGCGTCCGCACGGCGGGCGCGGCGTGCTGCCCGGCGGCGTGCCTGGGGTCGCCCCGGCGCACGTCGTGGTCGTCGGCGGTGGCACGGTGGGGCGGGGCGCGGCGCGCATCGCGGTCGGGTTGGGCGCGCGGGTCACGCTGCTCGACCTGGACGTGGACAGGCTGCGCGAGTTGGAGGAGCTGTTCGCCGGCCGCGTGGAGACTCTGGCCTCCCACCCGTGGACGGTGGCCTCCGCTGTGGCCCAGGCCGACCTGCTCGTGGGGGCGGTCCTGGTTCCTGGGGCGCGGGCGCCCCGCGTCGTCACGCGGGATATGGTGCGCACCATGGCCCCGGGCAGTGTGGTCGTCGACGTGGCGGTGGACCAGGGGGGCTGCGTGGAGACCTGCGACCACGCCACGACCCACCGCCGTCCCACCTACATGCGCGAGGGGGTCGTGCACTACGCGGTCGCCAACATGCCCGGCGCGGTGCCCCGCACCGCCACCGAGGCCCTGGCCAACGCCACGCTGCCGTATCTGCGCCGGCTGGCCGTGCATGGCTGGCGGGCCGCGGCCCGGGCCGACGCGGCGCTCGGCCGTGGTATCAATGTCGCTCAGGGACAGCTGGTCTGCGCTCCGGTGGCCGAGGCGTTGGGACGGCCGTCCGTCGCCCTGCAGGAAGTGCTCTGAGCCGCGGGAGCCTGGGTGGCAGGGGGGGTGCCGCGGTGCCGCAGCCGGAGGAGAAGAGGGCCCTCTTGACGGCCTTCGGCCAGTACCTGAGCGTCGAGCGCGGTCTGGCCCCGCTGACGCGCCAGGCCTACGTGCGCGACGTGTCCGACTACCTCGGCGAATGCGGGGGGGGCGAGGACGGGACCCCGACTGTGTCCGAGGTCACGAACTACCTGGCCGGGCTGCGGCGGCTGGGGCGCGCGCCGAGCACGCTGGCGCGCCGCGTCTCCGCCCTGCGCTCGTTTGCCCGCTATCTTGAGGAGCTGCGCGGCCGGGACGCCGAGGACGATCCCCTGGAGGGCGTCCCTCAGCCCGGGCGCCGTGCTGGCCTGCCCGAGGCGCTCTCCGTCTCCGAGGTCGAGTCCCTGCTCGGCGCCGTCGACGGCGTGGACGCGCGCGCGCTGCGCGACCGCGCGATGCTGGAGTTGGTGTACGCGAGCGGCCTGCGCGTCTCCGAGCTGGTGGGGCTGCGTGTGGGGGACGTGGATCTCGGACACCGGTTGGTGCGCTGCTATGGGAAGGGGGGCAAGGAACGTCTGGTGCCCTTTGGGCGGAGGGCCGCCAGCGCGGTGGATGCCTATCTGGACCAGGCGCGGCCTGGCCTGGCCCGCCTGGCCCGGGGCGCGGACCGGGACGTGCTGTTCTTGGGCCGGCGTGGGCGGGCTTTGACGCGGCAGGCGTTCTGGAAGATCATCAAACAGTATGCGCTCCGGGCCGAGGTGCTCGGGCGCGTGAGCCCCCACGTCATGCGCCACAGCTTCGCCACGCATCTGCTGGCGGGCGGCGCCGACCTGCGGGCGGTGCAGGAGCTGCTCGGACACGCGAACCTGGAGACCACGGAGATCTACACGCACCTGACGGCCGGTCACGTGCGCGCCGCGTACGACCGGGCGCACCCGCGCTCGGGGGCTCGCGGGGGATCCGCCGCCGAGAACGGGGGGGGCAAGCCACGGAACTCCATCTGAACCCGTACGTGATCCAGTTCGGCGCGTTTGGCATCCGCTGGTACGGCGTCTTCATGGCCATCTCGATGGGTATCGGGATCTATTTCTTCGTGCGTCGCGGGCTGGGCACGGGAGTGGACGAGGACACGCTGTACAACACGGCGCTCTTGGCCATCCTCGGCGGGGTGGTGGGGGCGCGGCTGGTCTACGTGTTGACGAACTGGTCGTACTTCGCCCATAACCCCGGTCAGGTGCTGCGGGTGGACCAGGGGGGCCTCGCCATCCACGGGGCGATCCTCGGCGGGCTGGTCGCGGGCATGTGGTATGCCTGGAGGCGCGCCCTGCCGTTCTGGGTCCTGGTCGACGGCATGGTGCCCGGGGCCTGCGTGGGCATCTTCCTGGTTCGCATCGGCAACATCTTCAACGGCGAGATCCTGGGGCACCCCGCCGCGATCCTCGGGGGGCATCGGCATCCCGCCCAGGTCTATGAGATGATCTTCGCCCTCATGCTCTGGTTCCTGTACTGGTGGCAGGTGCGCCGGGACCGGGCCGACGGGGTCCTGTTCTGGACCTTCATGGTCGCCTACAGCGTGCTGCGCTTCATCAGTGAGCTCTTCCGCGACAACCCCCAGTACCTGGTGCACTACACCAACCACACCCTGGGTATCGGCATCTTCACGCTGGAGCAGCTCTTCACCCCGCTGGTGCTGGGCATCTCCCTGGCGGCCCTGCGCTGGCGCCAGCGGCTGGATCTCCACACCCTCAGCCACGGACCGCGCTGGACGCCCGAGTTGGCCCAGGCACTGCGGAAGGGTGAGGTGAACGGCTAGCGCCGATCCCCGCCGCCAGCTCCCTCCCGTGCATCGGCTCCTGGCCGACCCGCGCCTGGGGCCGTGGCTGGGCCGCTACGGGCGTGGGCCCGTGCACGCCGCGGCCCAGCGCGTGCTGGAAGGACTGCGCGCCGAACTCGCCCGAGGCGCGCCGCCGCGGACGTCGGATGTCGTGGCGCTCGTGCAGGCCGAGCTTGAGCGCGCCACGCAGCCCGCGCTGCGGCCCGTGATCAACGCCACGGGGACGGTGCTGCACACGGGTCTCGGCCGCGCCCCCCTGGCCGCGGCCGCTGCGGCCGCCGTGCTGCGCATCGCCACCGGATACAGCAACCTGGAGTTGGACCTCGGCTCCGGGGAGCGGGGCAGCCGTCACAGCCTGGTGGCGGGCCTGTTGCGGGAGCTCACCGGGGCCGAGGATGCCGTGGTGGTGAACAACAACGCGGCGGCGGTGCTGCTCCTGCTCGCGGCGCTCGGCGCCGGGCGCGAGGTGGTGGTCTCCCGCGGCGAGCTGGTGGAGATCGGTGGCAGCTTCCGCGTCCCGGAGGTCATGGCCCAGAGCGGGGCGCTCCTGCGGGAGGTAGGGACCACCAACCGCACGTACGCGCGGGACTACCGCGCGGCGGTCAGCCCCCAGACGGCGCTCCTGTTGAAGGTGCACCAGAGCAACTTCCTGCAGATCGGCTTCACGGCCTCTCCAACCCTGGAGGAGCTCGTGGCCGTGGGGCGGGAGTGCGGGGTGCCCGTGGCCTTCGACATGGGTTCCGGCGCGCTTCTGCCAGACGGGGTGCCGGGCCACCAGGGGGAGCGGGACGTTCGCTCCGCGCTGGCGAGCGGCGTGGATGTCGTCACCTTTTCCGGCGACAAGCTCCTCGGCGGGCCCCAGGCAGGGATCCTCTGCGGCCGGGCCGGGTTGCTCCAGGTCGTCGCCGCGCATCCGCTGGCGCGGGCCGTGCGCGTGGACAAGATGACCCTGGCCGCCCTGGAGGCCACGCTCAGCCTCTACGCGGCGGGGCGGGCCGAGCAGGAGGTTCCGGCCCTGGTGATGCTCGCGCGCACGCCCGCGGACCTGGAGCGGGCCGCCGGGCGCCTGGCGCGGCGGCTGCGCACCGTCCTGGGGGAGACCTGCCAGGTGGATGTGGAGGCCTCCGCCTCCCTGGTGGGGGCGGGTGCCCTGCCGGGTGTTCAGCTGCCGACCGCGGTGGTGACCCTGCGGCCGCGAGATCTGTCCGTGCAGAGTCTGGCTGGTGCGCTGCGCGCGGGCAGTCCGCCCGTGGTGGCCCGTGTGCGCGACCAGGCCCTGTTGCTGGACCCCCGGACCATCTGGGGGTCCGCGCAGGAGCGGCAGTTGCCCGGTCTCATCTCGTTGGCCCTGGCGCGGGCTTCGGCCGAGGCGACCTGAGCGCCGTGGGCGGCCTGGTGCCCGGCGCGAGCGGTGCACCCGGCACGCCTTGGGGCCCTGCCACTGTTGGGCGGCCGCCAGGCACGAGGGGGGCCCGGAGAGCCGACGTCGTCCTGGGCAGGGCATCGGGTCGCGCGGCTTCTGCCGTTTGGGCGAGAGCGTGCGTCTGCGCTGGATCGCCCAGCGAGCGACATACCGCGCCGCAAGCGACGGGAACGCCATCGACCACTGCGATGTACGCGTTGCAGCCAGTAACCGTCGCGCACCAGCCGGCGAAGACCGGCGACGCGGACTACCCGTCCGTGCGTGTAGCAATCGGACGGCGGAGCAGATTGA
>JAKAUG010000418.1 GCA_021827805.1 Bacillota bacterium
CTTGGCTTACGTCGCCGAAACCCGCAGCACCCGCGGGCCCGTCGGGGCTCGTACCCCGGCCACCTCATGACGGGCCGGCCCGTCCTCAGCGCCTGGGCCGCGCGTTCCGCACGCACGAGGTCTGGGCGGCGGCGTCACGAACCACTGGCGCACGACTCGGGCGAACGCTCGGTCGGGCCGTCCGAGCAGGTGCCTTTAGGGCTTAACATCCCTTGCCACGGGTGGGACGCTGAAAACATGGAGACCAAACAGGCGATCTCGGCTGGACAGGCGGCAAAGCGTCTTGGCATCTCCGTTCGCACGCCTTACCGCTGGGAGGCCGATGGAAGACTTCATGCGCTGGCCCGGCTGCCGATCAGGCAACGCCGGTTTGCGGCGCGGGAAGTTGACGCGTTTCTCGGCGCAAGGACAGGAAGCCACGGAGCGGTGTGCGGATACGCTCGGGTCTCCTCCGAGAAACAGGCCGAGGCGGGCACCTGGAACGGCAGAGGGAGCGCCTCCTGGCGGCAGCCACAGCCAAGGGATATGGGGTGGCCGGTGTGGTCGCGGAGCGGGCTTCCGGTCTCAACGAGAAGCGCCGTGGCCTGCGGCGCCTGTTCCGCTTGGCCGCCGCGGGTGAATCGACGTCGTGCTGATCGAGTTCAAGGATCGCCTGGCGCGCTTCGGCTTTGCCTATCTGGTCGAGGCGCTGCACTCGCATTGGATCCGGGTCGAGGTCCTGGATGGTCCGGTGGCGGTGGACGCAACCCAGGAGCTGGTGGCCGACATGCTGGCGCTCGTGACCTGCTTTGCGGCCCGCTGTCCGGGATCTGGTGACAACAATTCCGCCGGAAGGTACGGCAAGCGGCCAAGGAGGAGGGCATGGCGGTTGCCCGCTGAAAAGAGCATACCCGCGACGCTTGCTCCGCAAGGACCCTGCCCTTGAGACGGCCCCAGCTGGAGGGCTGATCATGCGTGACGCCTCACCGCTTCCGGCTTCCGTCCGAATCCCGGCACTTCCCACGGGCCCCGGCGTGCGGGCCGGCACAGGGAAGGAGCAGCGGCCTGTCAGCCGACTGCTGTTCGGCAAGTTCACCGAGCACCTGGGGCGGAACGTCTACGGCGGTGCATGGGCACAACTCATCGCCAATCCCGAGTTCGCCTCGCCCGCGGCGTGGCCCAACCGCGCTGAGCTGTTGCGCCGGCTGCAGACCGCGGGCCAGGACTTTCACCTGCCCGCCCTGCCGTCCGCACTGGCCGATGACGGTGCGCCATGGTGGGTACCGGAGGGAGACCTGAAGCTGGGCCTTGAGGAGCGCCGGGGGCGGCCGGTCCTCAGGCTGCTGTGCCCCGCGGACGCCGCCGCGCGGCTGATCACGCCGCTGTATCTGCCCGTGCACCGCTGCATCAGCTATCGGCTGCAGCTCCTGGCGCGCGCGGATGTTCCGCTCACCGTCGAGCTGCGGGATGCGGCCCGCAACACGTGGGCCAGTGCGCGCCTGCCGCCGAACTCCGATTGGACGGCGTGCGAGGTGACCCTCCAGGGCCCTGCCGGGCCCCCACCGCCTGCGGGCACGCCCTTTCAGCTCTGCCTCGAACCCGCCGCGGCGGGTGTGGTGGAACTGCGCCGCTGTCTGCTCTTGCCCGACGACCATCTGGACGGCTGGGATCCGGATGTCGTCCGCTTCCTGCAGGAGGCGCACCTCTCGCTGCTCCGCTTCCCCGGAGGGAACTTCGCATCGGCCTACCACTGGCGCGATGGCGTAGGTCCGGTGGAGGATCGGCCGGTGCGGCCCAATCCCGCGTGGCCCGAGGCCGAGTGGAACCATGTCGGGACGGATGAATGGCTGCGCCTCTGCGAGCTGGTGGGCTGCCAGGCGCTGATCTGCGTCAACGCCGGCGACGGCAGCGCGGAAGAGGCCGCGGAGTGGGTGGAGTATTGCAACGGGGCACCCAGCACGCCGATGGGCGCCCTGCGCGCACTGCACGGGCACCCGCGGCCCTACGGCGTCCGCCTATGGGAGGTCGGCAACGAGCTGTATGGATCCTGGCAGGTGGGCGCCACCGACGCCGCGGGCTACGCCGCCCGCTACCGCCGTTACGCCGCGGCAATGCTTGAGCGGGACCGGGACATTCACCTGATCGCCAACGGAGACAACGAGGCCTGGAACCGCACCCTGGTCTTCACGGGCGGGCCACACGTGCGCTCGTTGTCGCATCACTGCCTGTATGCCGGGTTTCCGGAGGACGCCGACCCCCTGCGGGTCTATTTGGAACACATGGCCTTCACACCCGCCTACCGCCAGATGTGGGATGAGCTCAGCGCCCCGCTGCGCGAGGCGGGCCAGACCCCGCTGCTGGCGATCACCGAGCAGCAGGTCTTCACCCACAGGCAGCAACTGCCCAACAACGCCACGCTGGCCGAGGCCATCTGGGACGCCTCGATCCTCAACGAGGCCATCCGCGCGGACGGGTTGGTGGAGTTGATCACGCACAGCGCCCTGATCAACCACGGGGCTGGCCTGCGCAAGGAGCGGGAGATCGTGTATGCCCAGCCCGCCTGGTGGGTGACGCACCTGTACGGCAGTGCTCCAGACCCGCTGTACCTGCTGCCCGTGGAGGTGGAGACGCCGCGCTTCACGGCGCGGCCCTACCGGCTGCGCACGATGCCGGACGCGCCGTACCTCGACGCTGTCGCTCTGACCGATCAGAGCGGTGGAACCCTGGTCTTCTTCCTGGTGAACCGGCACCCCACCAGCCCGCTGGAGGTAACGTTCTCCATGCCCGGCTGGGCGGGCACCCGAGCCGAACTGGACACGCTGAGCGGCGATTCCTTCATGGCGGGCAATACCTGGCACGAACCGGAGGCGGTGCAGCTCGTGGTCGAGCAGCGCGCATGGCATGCCCACGAGAGCCTGGTCCTGCCCCCGTGCAGCCTGGTGCGCATGCGCCTCTGGTAGAGCCTCAGCGGGTGCGCCCGGCTCCCCCGGGAGCCTTGCCCTCTGGGCCCACGTGCAGGAGCCCGGGGCTGGCGACCCAAAGAAAGGGTGGGACGCATCCTTGCGAAAGATCGGCGTGATCATGAACGGGGTCACGGGGCGGATGGGCACCAACCAGCACCTGATCCGCTCGATCGTTGCCCTGCGTGAAGGCGGCGGCGTGCTCCTCCCGGATGGCGAGCGGCTGCTGCCCGACCCCGTGCTCGTCGGACGCGATGCCGGCAAGGTGCGGGCGCTGGCCGAGGCGCACGGGATCCAGCGCTGGACCACCGACCTGCCGCAGGCCCTGCAAGACCCTGAGAACCCCGTCTACTTTGACGCCCAGGTGACCTCCGCGCGCGCTCCCGCCGTAGCCATGGCCCTTGAGGCCGGCAAGCACGTGTACAGCGAGAAACCCCTGGCAGGCGACCTCCAGACCGCGATGGCGCTCGTGCGCTTGGCCCGAGAGCGAGGACGCAAGAACGGCGTGGTGCAGGACAAGCTCTTCCTACCGGGCCTGCGCAAACTCCGCCACCTCGTGGACAGCGGCTTCTTCGGCAGGATCCTGGCCGTGCGCATGGAGTTCGGCTACTGGGTCTTCGAGGGCGACCAGGAGCCGCCGCAGCGCCCCTCGTGGAACTACCGTCGGGAGGAGGGCGGCGGCATCATCCTGGACATGTTCTGCCACTGGCGCTACGTCCTGGACCACCTCTTTGGGTCCGTGCGGGCGGTGTCCTGCCTCGGTGTCACCCACATCCCCGAGCGTAGGGACGAACGCGGCCAGCGATACACCGCCAGCGCGGACGACGCGGCCTACGCCACCTTCGAGCTGGAGGGCGGCATCATCGCGCAGGTGAACTCCTCCTGGGCCACGCGGGTGCACCGCGACGACCTGCTCTCCATCCAGGTGGATGGCACCCTGGGCAGCGCGGTCGCCGGCCTGCACGACTGTCGCGTCCAGCACCGCGTGAGCACTCCGCGGGCGGTGTGGAACCCGGACATGCCCGGGACCCACCCCTACCGCCAGGACTGGACCCCGCTGCCGAACAACCCGCCCGCTGAAAACGCGTTCCGCATGCAGTGGGAACGCTTCCTCCGACATGTGGCGACCGACTCGCCCTTCCCGTGGGACTTCCTGGAGGGGGCCAAGGGCGTCCAACTGGCGGAGATTGGGCTCCGGGCCTGGCAGGAGCGCCGGTGGCTCGACGTCCCCGCGCTGGTGCCCTGAGGGCCCGTGAGCTTGACCCTGCGGGAGGAGCCCAGATGCGCGAGCTGCTGCTTCCCACCGCCGAGGGAACCCTGCGCCGATACCGCCCGGGCTCCGCCCAGTATCGGGGCGGGCGTAACGCCCCCGCCCGCTGCCGGGTTGCCTTCGCCGCGGCCCACGTGGTCGCTGATCCCCTGCGCTCCTGGGGCCCAGACGGACCAACCATGGTGGACTGGGAGGCCACCCTGGCCTATCGCGCGTATCTCTGGGAGTTGGGCCTCGGCGTCGCGGAGGCCATGGACACCGCCCAGCGCGGCATGGGCCTGGATTGGCCCACGGCGCGGGAACTCATCCGGCGCTCATCAGCCCTGGCGCGGGCCGTGGGGGGGCGGCTGGCGTGCGGAGTCGGGACGGATCAGTTGGCCCCAAGTCGCGCGCCCGACCTCGCCGCGGTGCGGGCGGCCTACATGGAGCAGTGCGGCTTTGTCCAGGAGCAGGGTTCACAGATCATCGTCATGGCTAGCCGGCAGTTGGCGGCATGCGCGCGCGGCCCGGAGGATTACCTGGCGGTGTATGACCGCATCCTCTCCCAGGCACAGCACCCCGTGATCCTGCACTGGCTGGGGGACATGTTCGACCCTCTGCTGCACGGGTACTGGGGAAGCGCCGACCTGTCCCGGGCCATGGACACCTGCCTCCAGGTCGTGGCCCTGCACCCGGGAAAGGTGGACGGGATCAAGCTCTCGCTCCTGGACCCGGTCCACGAACTGCGGCTGCGGCAGCTCCTGCCCCAGGGCGTACGGCTCTATACGGGGGACGACTTCCACTACCCCGAACTCATCCTCGGCGACGAGCAGGGGCACAGCGACGCGCTGCTGGGCATCTTCGACGCGATCGCCCCGTCCGCGGCCCATGCCCTGGCAGCACTGGACCAGGGGGATACGGCCCGCTACCGGGCGATCCTGGAGCCGACGGTCCCCCTGGCGCGGCATGTCTTCGCGCCCCCCACCCACCGCTACAAGACCGGGGTGGTCTTCCTGGCGTACCTGAACGGCCATCAACGCCACTTCCGCATGGTGGGTGGGCAGGAGAGCGCCCGCTCCGTCGTGCACCTGGCGGAACTCTTCATCCTGGCCGACCGGGCCGGGGTGCTGCGGGACCCAGAGCTCGCGGCGCACCGGATGGGTCAGGTGCTGCAGACCGCCGGGGTCGGGGAGGAGAGGGGGGCGTGAGCACGGGGATCGAGCGGCTGAGTTTCAATCAGATCACGGCGGAACGCCTGGGTGTGGGCGCCGTCGTGGACGGCTGCGCGCGCGCGGGGATCCGGTACGTGGGTCTTTGGCGTCACAAGGTGGCGGAGGCGGGCCTGGGCACCAGCGCACGCCTGGTGCGCGAAGCGGGATTGAAGGTCTCCAGCCTGTGCCGGGGCGGCATGTTCACCGCCGCCGGGCCTGAAGGACGCCGGACACGCGCGGACGACAACCGACGGGCCGTCGAGGAGGCGGCCGAACTCGGGGCCGAGGTCCTCGTGCTGGTGTGCGGGCCCGCCCCGGACCGGAACTTGGGCGAGGCCCGCCGCGTCGTGGCGGACGCGCTCGGCGAGATGGTCCCCCACGCCCAGGCGTGTGGCGTGCGGCTCGGGCTGGAACCCCTGCATCCCATGATGATCGGCGAGCGCTCCGTGGTTGTGACCCTCGCCCAGGCGCGCGGCCTCGCTGAGGCGCTGGATCCCGACTGGCTGGGCGTGATCGTCGACGCCTACCACGTCTGGTGGGACCCCTGCCTTGAGACGGAGATCGCCGCCCTGGGCGGCCGCATCAGCGGCCTGCACGTCTCCGACTGGCTCGTCCCCACCCCGGATATCCTGGCGGGCCGGGGTATGATGGGTGATGGCCTGATCGATCTGCGGCACATCCGCTCCCTGGTGGACCGGGCGGGGTATAGAGGTCCCGTGGAGGTCGAGATCTTCAACCGCGATGTGTGGCGCCTGCCGGCCGACGAGGTCTTCCATCTGGTCCGCGAGCGCTTTGCGCGCCACGTCTGCAATCCCTGAGAACGGTCAGCACAGACGTGGCCCAGGCCCCCAGGGCGGCGCTTGACGGCGATGGGTAACCCCGCTATGCTCGGCCTGGCTACAACCGCATAGAGACGCTCTTATCCAGAGAGGCAGAGGGAATGGCCCGATGAAGCCCGGCAACCGGTCCGCGCCACCCCGAGCGGACACGGTGCCAACTCCAGCAGGCTAGCGCCTGGAAGATGAGAGGAAGACGACAGCCGGTCGCTTCCCTCCGGGGGAAGCGGGCAGGCTGTTTTTCGCTGCCCGGCACTGCGGGCGGAGGAGGGGTCTGGTTGCGGCAGATGAGGGCCCTGGTCAAGGACGAGGCCGCTCCGGGATTCCGGTTGCGCGAGGTCCCCGTCCCGGAGCCCGGTCCGCGTGATGTCCTGATCCGGGTACACCGGGCGGGGATCTGCGGCACGGACCTGCACATCTACCAGTGGGACGCCTGGGCCGCCTCCCGCGTGCGACCCGTGCGCGTCATCGGGCATGAGTTCGCGGGCGTCGTCGCCGAGGTCGGAGCGGCTGTGCACCACATCCGGTCAGGAGACCGCGTCTCCGGCGAAGGGCACATCGGCTGCGGGCACTGCTACTGTTGTCGCACGGGCCAGGGGCACATCTGCGACCGCGTCGACATCCTCGGCATCGACGTCGACGGCTGCTTTGCGGACTACGTGGTCCGTCCGTAGCAGAACGTCTGGCCCCTGCGCCCGGAGATCGGCTTTGATCTGGGCGCGCTGCACGACCCCCTGGGAAACGCGGTGCACACGGTGATGGCCCAACCCGTGGCGGGTCAGGTGGTCCTGATCACGGGCTGCGGCCCCGTCGGGCTGTTGATGATCTCCGTGGCACGGGCCGCGGGCGCGTTGCTGATCATCGCGCTGGACGTC
>JAKAUG010000285.1 GCA_021827805.1 Bacillota bacterium
CGTCCTTGACGTCCGTCTTGCGCCCAGGCACCGCCTTCAGGTGTGCCGCGTTCCCCACGATCGGCCGCATCCCGGTGGCCTCAAACAGGTTGTACACCGGCTTCCAATACGACCCCGTCGCTTCCATCGCGATATCGTCGATCCGCAACTCCCGCAACCAGTCAACCAGCGCCAGCAACGCTGCCGTGTCCGTCGCGAACTCCCGCACCTCGTGCCGGCCCGGCACCTGGACGCACACCGTGACTTGACGCTTGTGTACGTCGATTCCGGCACAGCGTTCGTGGACGAGCGCCAACCCCAACCCGGATCATCCCCCTCCAGGCGTTGTCCCGGCGGTGGGCGCGACGCCTCGATTGACGGGTGTACTCCCGTGCGTGCTCACCCTTGCGGGCGGCGACAATGTGTGGTGCTCGACAAGGCGTCGGGGTCAGACTTGTGGGCGGGCTCTGAGCACCAAAGGAACTTCGACCTGCTTCACCCACCGCCAGTGGGGCAAGGTATTCCCCCCCACCGGCTTTTTCATGCCGCGTGGCGCCGGCCCCGCCGGCATGGGGGCTTGGGGGGAACGACAAGCAGGGTGCGGCCCAAAGACGGCGAAGGCGCGAGACGAATCCGCCCCCCAAGGGAGGGGATGTCGTTGCCAAGGCTCGGGTGGTCTGTCTCGGCCCAGCACCCCCTGATCCTGATCAGCTGGTCCGGGCGCGACGCGGCGTCCGCCACGGACGATGTCGCGCTGATGCGGACGGAGTGGGGGCGGTTGCTCCCGGTGGTGCGGGAGCACGTGGCGCTCATCTTCGGCTGTACGGACCCGCATCTGGAGGAACTGGCGGTGGCCGCCGAGCGCGCTGGCATCCCGTTCTTCATCCAGGTGCGCACCTGGATGCCTCCCCACATCCCCAGTTATGGCAACACCAGCCGGGGTTGGCAGAGCGAGACGGTGTCCATCGGGCAGGTGAGGGAGTGGTATCGGCGCTATCCCGGCCTGGTGGGCGTCCAGGCCGTCGAGCTGAATTGCTTTGGGTTCTCGGCCGAGGAGCGGGACTACATCGCCGACCTCATCACCGTCTCGGCCGAGGTCGGCGGGCTCGTGAGCTGGCAGGAGGCCAACGACGGCTGCAACCTCTGGCTGGAGGTGGGGATGGATCGGGACCTCTACCGACACATCGCCCGGCACCCGGGCGTCCTCCTCCCCCAGTGGGAGATGAACGTACCCAAGTCGATGTATCTGTGCCACGACTCGGTCATGGGGCTCTGGTTGGCGGGGGCCGTGGACAACTGGGGCGTTGAACCCCAGTCCTGGTACTGGATGGAGGCAGGATACACGCAACTGAACCGGACGCCGGGGGAGTTCGACCGCGGCTACCGTGAAGGCGACATCAACACCTGCCCAGACACCCTCTGGGGCCAGATGGTGCTCCTCGGGGCCTCGTCCGGCGCCACGGTATACAGCATCGAGCCCTTCGTCGGCGTGGTGGTGAACCGTGAGCGCGACGGTCTGGCCGATCCCTGGCGGCGCTCGCTCGAGCCGCTGTTCTCCTGGCTGATCACCCACCGCGCCATCGCGGCGCGCCGGCAGGTCCTGGAGAAGTGCCGCGTCGCCTACTACGCTGATTTCGAGAACCCTGCCTTCGCCGAACGCAGCGACGTCGACTGCTACCGAGACAACCGCTCTGACGACCAACGGGCGGATGCCCACACCCCGCGGGGGCACGGATCCGGAGTCCTCTACGCCGCGACCTACGGCCTGCGCCATGACCACGAGCTGATCCCGAACACCGGGCGGTACTACTGGATCCCGGTCCTGCCCAAGTGGGCCTCCACGGACACGCTCCTGGCCTTTCCCACCGTCCTCACCCCGAACGCCTTTCCCGGGGTGTTGGCGGCCCGCGCCTTCTTCGACCGGTCCTACCCGTCCCCCGGGGATGGTGCCGGTGCCGCCTGGATGGTCACGGTGGGGGGAACCGCCTTTGTCTCGCAGACCCACGAGAACCTGGACGTGCCCGAGGACTTCTCGCTGGCCGGGCTGGCCTGCGCGCTACGGGGCAGCGTCCAGGCGCATCAGTACCTCGTGGCCCGCGACCTTCCGGAGGGCCGCCTGGGCCTGCACCTGGGCAACTACCGCGGCCGTGACACGACGGTGTCGCTGCGGGCGCCGGGCGGGCAGCCGCTCCGGGTGGCGTCCGCGGAGGACTCCCTGGGGGGCGCGGCCGAGATCCGCGGCGAGACGCGGGACGGTGAACTGGTGATCGTCGCCCGCCATCGGGGGGCCATCGACCTGGTGGTCGCGCCCGGGTAGAAGGGCGCCGGACGCCGCAAGCCCGCCGCGCGCGCGGAGCCAGGGCATGGCCGTCTTCGGCGGTCGCCACATCCGTCCCCGGCGCACGGAGGGCCGCCAGGCCATGCGCCGCCTGAAGACCTACGTCACCGATAACGCCCACCGCCTGCGCTATCCCGAGTTCATGGCCGCCCAACTCCCCATCGGCTCCGGCGCCATCGAGGCAGGGGTCCGCAGCGTCAACAACGAGCGACTGAAGCACCGCTGCATGCATTGGTCCGTCGCCGGTGCCCGCGCTGTGCTCACCCTACGCGCCCTCTCCGCCGGCCAGTGCTGGGATGCCTTCTGGGCCACCCAGCCCCAGCTCTCCCATCCCCCAGCCCGCGAACTCGCCCCCCTCCGGCGGCGCAACATCGCATGACCGCCACTTTTGTGGGATGCACCCTCCCGAATAGTCAAGCCAACATGGTGAGGGCCTGATCGGGCGGTCAGGGCAGCAGGCGCCCGGGGCTGACGCGGCCCCAGACCCGCAGGCGTCGGAACCCTTCCGCGTAGCGCACCCCGCATTGCAGGCCCCGCAGGCGGCTCTGCACCGTCATGAACTCCACGATGTCGATGCCGTCGTGCTCCTCGAGCCAGGTCACCTGGCTCCGGTGGCACCGCAGCATGCGCCGCTTCAGCTCGAAGGTCTCGGTCACGTCCACGTAGTCCTCGGGCTCGAACCCCGTCCCCGCCAGCGAGTCCATGTAGTAGAGCGCTGGGATGCCCCCCAGGGCCGGGGAGGGGCCCTCGGGATCCCAGTGCGGGGCGGTGGCCACGAACGAGGCGGCAAAGATCAGCGCGCTCGTGGCACGGTGGTCGGGCATGTAGTCGTCAGGGTTGTGGGTGAGGATCACGTCCGGGCGGGCGAGGCGGATCATCTCCGCCACGCGCCGCCGCCGCGGCAGATCGTCGGCCACGAGGTCGCCGTCGCCCGCCCCCTCCACGGTCAGCAGCTCCGCGCCGAGCATGTCGGCGGCCGCCTGGGCCTCCGCGCGGCGCATCGGGACCAGTTCGACTGGCGGGATGGTGTAGTGCCCGCAGTCCCCGGTGCAGAGGTGGGCGACGGCCACGCTGTGGCCGGCCTGCCTGTACCGGGCCAGGGTGCCCGCGCAGAGGATCTCCACGTCGTCAGGGTGTGCCCCGACCGCCAGGACGCGCATGGCTGGCCTCCAGATTCAGGACATCTGAACCGCGACATCCTCCGCCACGGATCCCAGGAAGACATAGCGCCCCGGGGCCGTCTGCAGGACGGAGCCGGGCACCTCGGGCGTCACCGGACCGTGGGCGCACAGCCGGCCGATGAACCGCTGCCAGCTGAGACCGCCGCCGCAGGTCCCGTCCAGCCAGAAGCTGCGGTCGCGCGCCCCGAGGATCTGGGCGGGGCCGATGGTCGTGGCCCGCGGCGGCACCCACGACCAGTCGCCGCCGAAGGAGTGCAGGGCGTTCTGCATGATGGTCATCGGATGCAGTTCGACGAGACGGGGCCCCGCCGCCCGGAAGGCCTGCAGGTTCCCCGCGAACTCGGAGGCCAGGTGGGCCTCCCAGAAGGCGATGTGGCCGCACCAGCCGATGCCGCCATAGACCACGTCCGCGCCGCCCAGCTCCTCGATCATGTCCGCGTAGTGCCCCAGGACGTCCGTCGTGGGGAAGTGCACCTGGCCAAGCGGCGGGCGCAGGTCGGGATCGAGGCGCAGAAAGAACTGCTCCAGCATCGCCCGCTGGAACGAGCCCCTCCAGGACGCCGGTGCGCTGTGGCCGTCGGCGTCGGCGTACTCGTCCATGTTGAAGGTGTGGACGTGGTGCAGGGGCAGGCGCAGGCGGTTGATGATCGCGGCGGCGATGGGGTATTGGGGCATCGGGCCCACGGGGAAGATGCCGACGAACCGCCGCCCCGCCTCGAGCGCCGCGCGGATGCGGCCCACGATGTCCAGAGCGAAGGCCAGATAGAAGTCCGAGGTCTGCTCGATGACCTCCAGATGGAAGTCCGGGTTGGCGTGGCGGGTGATGTCGCCCTTGCGGATCGCCCGCACGCGCGCACAGGCCGCGGCATCGCGGAACGGCAGAAAGCGGGCGGGGTCGGAGCGAAAGGGTACCTCCGTCTCCAGTCGCCGCGACGCCGCCGCCCAGTCGTTTTCCGCTCCGGGGTCCTCAACGGGCATTGCGCACCCCCTCCGCCCTCTTGCGCGGCACTCGGTTTTCTGCGCCCCAGACTGCGATCCTTCCTCACGGGCGCACCCCCGCCGTGCCGGGGGTGCCCCGGAGCACCATGACAAGGCCGCTCACAGGCCCGGGATCCGCGTCAGCTTCCCCTGATCACTGCGCACGCCGTTGTGCAGCAGGCTGAAGTCCAGGCACATCGTGGCCCCGAAGCACGACGGCGTGACGCCCTGGGGCTGGGGAGCCCCGGCCGAGTGCGTGGTGTAGTCCTCGGAGAACTCCCCGGCGCGGGCGATGTCCCGCAGCGCCACCTCCACCACCTGCGCGGCCAGATCCGGCTGGTCGCGGTCCAACAGGCCGTAGACCAGAAGGCTCATCTCCGGATACTTCGGATACTGCAGCCCACCAAAGGGCAGCGAGGCGTCAAAGCGGGAGCGAAAGAGGTCGAGGAGCGAGTTGGCCTGCGCGGCCGGCAGCCCAGGTAGGCCCAGAGCGGCCATGCACCACAGCATGTTCTCGGGGTTGCGCGCGCCAGCGGTGTAATACTGGAAGGGTCCGGTCCCGTCCGGCTCCCAGAACCAGCGTACCAGGTTGGCATACTGCGCGCTCTGCTGCCGTTGCCAGAACTTCACGTCCTCCGGTGCGCCCGCCTCTGGCGCCAGACGTGCGGCGAACCCCTGATCGAAGATGGAGGAGGCCACGAAGTCCAGATCGCGCTGGGTACCCCCCATCGGAGGGGTGTTGCCATACACCCAGTACGGGTCGGCCTGCTTCCAGAGCAGGAAGCGCCGCAGGGCCGGATACAGCTGGCGCAGGCGTGCGGGATTCGGGCTTCGCTCGTAGACCAGCCACAGTGTCTGGGCAAGCCGTGTGGGCAGTCCCTCGCCGTGCAGGACGCCCTCGGCGTCCACCAGGCTCAGCACGCCCTCCAGGCAGCCCCAGCAGAACTCTGGATCCATCAGCGAGTATGGCTGCAGGGCCACGATGCTGTCCCAGGCGGCCGTGGGCTGGGCTGGCGCCGGGCCATCGTTCCAGAGCGAGGGCTTGCCGGCCGGCATCTGCGGGTAGGGGTAGCGGACGGCCCCGGGTAGGGGCCCGGTCGCGTTGCCGTGGACGAAGGCCCAGGCGGCCAGGTAGGTGGCCCCGAGTTGCTCCGCCGTGACGCCGAGGGTCGGCACGCGCTTCAGGGTGAAGTCCTCCGCATGCGGCACGGTGGCCAGGAACTGCTGCATCCCTGAGCTGGCGCCGGCGCCGCGCGCCGCCGGGGTCAGCGCGGCCCGTGCCCGCTTGGCGGCCTCGCCCTTCCCCTCCTGGGCCAGGGCGAAGCCCACCGCGACGCGCACGGTGGCGGGCCCGCCCACGGGGGCCAGCCGGAACCCCCAGGAGGCCCCGCGCCCGCTCTGGGGGGTGGACGTCTTGCCGCCCGCCGCGCCGAGCACCCCGGCCCCGTCCGCCGCCGTGCCGCGCCAGATGGGGGGCGTGTCCGTGACGATGCTGTAGCTGAAGGCGCCGGCGTCGACGGTCACCGTGCCGTCCGCGTCCAGGGAGGTCTGCACGGGGACCGGCACCCAGATCTGGGAGACGGGCTCCCCCTGGGGGTTGCCGAGCCACCACTGGGCGCTGCCGGCGTCACCCACCAGGACCAGGTCGCCGCCGCCCGCGCCGGGCCGGATGTGCATCGTGCGCACCAGCACCTCGGGGCTCGACCAGGCGTCGGTGTACTGGACCACGGTTCCGTCCGCCATGGTGGCGGACCCGTCGATCTGCCAGGGGAGCCAGGAGGTCTCCACCGCGGAGGCCACGCCCTCCGCGGCTGCGGAAAGGAACGCAAGGGACGTCAGGGTCACGGGCTGGCCGTTGCCGACCGCCCAGAACTTCAGCCAGAAGGTCTGCTGGCCGTGCCAGCCGGTCATGCGGGCCACATCCGCGATGAAGGTCCCCGTGGCGGTGGTGCCCGAGCCGCCGATGACCTCCAGGTCGTTCGGCCACGAGCCGGGGTTCACCTTGAGGCTCCAGGCCCCGACGGCGCTGGGCACCGTGACGCGCACCAGGGGGTAGCGGTCCATGTCCACGGTGACCTGGACCTGGATATCCCCCCAGGGGGTGGCGGCCGGGGCCTGGGCGGAGACGCCCAGGCACGGACCAGGCGAGGCCTGGCACAACTGGACCTCGCCAGCCTGCCAGGCGTTCGGGGAGGCCAGGGGAGCCTGCCAGCCGATCGTGCCGCCCGAGGTCGTGGAGACCGAGCGCAGGGTCAGGGTGTGGGGCAGGTAGACCGCGGATTCGGCCCACTCCGCGGCCAGGGGCGTCAACAGGCCGAAGTCGGCGGCCGAGTACGGGTCGGCACCCTGATGCGCGGTCGCGGAGACCATACCGATGGGGCGGGGGTTGAGGCAGACCCACCCGCCGCTTGCCGCCACCCAGTGGCGCACCGGGTTCGAGGCGGGCGCCAGGTCCGCGGCGGATACGGGTTGGCCACCCCTCTGCACCGTCGTCCCTCCAGGCAGTGACCAGCGTGAGGTGTCGTTCGGGGCACCCAGGCCGAGGGGGCCGCAGGCCGCGAGCATCGCGCCCGAAAAGGCTGTCGCGCCAAGCAGGAACGTGCGAC
>JAKAUG010000328.1 GCA_021827805.1 Bacillota bacterium
ACCGCCGCCTGCAGAAGGAGCCCTGGGGCTACCGGGTCTGGGGAGGGCCCTACCGCCCCGTGGATCCGCAGATCACCGTCGGTTCCAGTGGCAGCACCCTGCAGTTCCTGCTTGGCCTGGGGTGCCGCGCCGTGGGCCCCGCCGTGGTCTTCGACGGCCAGAAATACTTCCGCCGCCGTCCCATCGGGCCGCTGCTCGGCGGCCTGCGGGCCATGGGCCTGCGCCTGGAAAGCACCGGGGACGGCCTTCCGGTCACCGTCCAGCCCGGCCGGCCCCACGGAGGGCGCGTCGAGATGTCCGGCCAGCTTTCCCAGTGGATCTCCGGGCTGCTGCTCTTGGCCCCCTTCGCCTCCCGCGACACCGAGATCGTGGTGCGGGGTGAGCTGAACGAGCGGCCATACGTGGAGCTGACCATCGCCATGATGGCCGCCTGGGGCGTGGAGGTGGAAGCCAGTCCGGATCTGCGGCGCCTGGTTGTGCCCGCGGGGCAGCGCTACCGGCCCACGACCTACCGGCTGCCCGCAGACATCTCGTCGGCCTCCTTTCCCCTGGTGGCCGCCTCCCTTCTGCCCTCAGATGTCACCTTCACGGGCATCGATCCCCATCCCGACCATCCGGAGGCCCGCATGCTCGACATCCTGCGCGAGGCGGGGGTCCCCATGCAGGTGGATCCCGAGCGGCGCACCGTGCGGGTCACCACCAGCGAGCGTCCCCGCGGGGTGCATGTGGACTGCCGCGACACGCCGGATCTGCTGCCCGTCATGGCCGTTTTCGGCGCCTTCGCCCGCGGGCGCACCGTGCTGGACAACGTGGAGAACAACCGCCTCAAGGAGTCCGACCGCGTGGTCTCCATGCTGCAGCTGCGCCGCATGGGGGTGCGCATCGATGAGGAGGGCCAGGGCCGGCTGGTGATCCACGGGGCCGACCACCTGCAGCCGGCGGCGCTCTCCTCCTTCAACGACCACCGGGTGCTGATGTCCCTTGCCATCGCGGGGGCCCTCACCCAGGGCGGGCGCACGGAGATCTCCTACCCGCAGGCCTACCGCATCTCCTATCCCGAGTTCCTGGAGCACATGCAGTCACTGGGCCTGCCGCTGCGCGTGCAGCGCACCGAGGCGGAGGCGGATCTCGGCCCCTGGGCGCGCACGCCCACGCGCGGCTCGGTCCCCGAGCTGCGCAGCATGATGCCGGCGGAGTGGGAGCGCCAGCAGCGGGCCGGCGGCCACTGGCCGGAGCGGCTGATCGTGGACTACCTGGACGACGCGGCGGCCTGGACCCCCGATCAGGCGGCGGTGGTGGATGGCAGCCGCGGCGCGCCCCGGGTCCTCAGCTTCCGCGACCTGCAGGGCGCGGTGGACCGTGTGGCCACGGCCCTGGTGCGGCGCGGGGTGCGGCCCGGGGAGCCCGTGGCCTTCCAGCTGCCCAACTGGTGGGAGTTCGTCGTCCTGCAGCTCGCGCTGGTGCGCATCGGCGCCGTCTCCTGCCCGCTGATGCCGATCTACCGCGAGCGCGAGTTGGCCTTCATGCTGCGGCAGAGCGCCTGCCGCGTGCTGGTCCTGCCGGGCACCTTCCGCAATCATGACTATCTGGCCATGGCCGCATCCCTGCGCGGCGAGCTGCCGGACCTGGAGCACCTGGTCGTCGTGGGGGAGGCCCAGGGCGAGGCGGAGAGCTTCTCGGCCCTCCTGGCCCAGGAGGCGGACCAGGGGCTCCTGGCTTCGCGTCGCCCCTCCCCGGACGCGGTGGTCCAGCTGCTGTACACGTCGGGGACCTCGGGGCAGCCCAAGGGGGTGCTGCACACCCACAACACCCTGCTGGCGGGCCTGGAGGCCCACCGGCGGCACTTTCGCCTCACCGACCGCGATACGGGGTTCATCCCCTCCCCGCTCGGGCATCAGACGGGATTTCTCTATGGCATGTGGCTGGCGGTGGCCCTGGGGGCGACCCAGGTGCTGCAGGATGTGTGGGATGCCGAGCGCGCCTGGGAGCTCATGAGCGAGTGGCAGGTCGCCTTCGTGCAGGCGGCAACGCCGTTCCTCACGGACCTGGTTGAGGAGTCCGAGAGGCGGGGGCGGGGGCCGGGGGGCTTGCGCATCTTCGTGGCCACGGGCGCCCCGGTCCCTCGTGTGCTGGCCAGGGCGGCGCGGGACGTCCTGCGGGCGGAGATCATCGGGGGCTGGGGGTCCACGGAGAGCGGCCTGGTCGCCGCCGGTAGCCCTGGGGGGCCCCCGGACCGGCTCTGGCAGACCGACGGCAGGGTGATCGCTCCGATGGCGATGCGGGTGGTGGACGAGCATGGCCGGGAGGTGCCCCCCGGCACCCAGGGACGCTTCCAGGTCTGGACCCCGGGAATGTTCGTCGGCTATCTCGGCCATGAGGACTGGTACCTGAATGCCTTCCCGGAGCCCGGGTGGTTCGACACGGGCGATCTGGCCGTGATCGACCGGGACGGATACATGCGCATCAGCGGGCGGACCAAGGATGTGATCAACCGGGGCGGGGAGAAGGTACCGGTGGCTGAGGTCGAGGAGTGCCTGTATGCGCACCCGTCCGTGGCTGAGGTTGCCGTCGTGGGCATGCCGGACCCCAGGCTCGGGGAGCGGGCGTGCGCCTGTGTGGTGCTGCGTCCAGGTGCCACCCTGAACATGGCCCAGATGCAGGCGCACCTCGCGCAGGCGCGCATGGCGAAGCAGTACTGGCCCGAGCGCCTTGAGGTGCTGCCGCGCATGCCGCGCACGCCCAGTGGCAAGATCCAGAAGTTCGTCCTGCGGGCGTGGGTGGCCGAGCGCCTGACCGAGACGGCCACCGCGGCGCCCCACGGATCGGGAGGAAGGGACGCTTGAGCGAGGACCGGGCCCTGCTGGACGAGGTGCGCGCGTTCACCCGCGGGACCATGCGGCGGTGGGGGGAGGAGGTCGAGCGCGACGGGGTGGTGCCCCGCCGCATGTGGGAGGAGCTGAACGCACGCGGCTACCTGCGCCTGCGGGCCCCGCGGGCCATGGGCGGCAGAGGGCTCAGCCTGCCGACCTACCTGCCCCTGCTGGAGGAGTTCTCCCGCGGGCATGGCTCCCTGCGCATGATCGTCCACGTGCTGAACGGGGTCTGGCGCCCGCTCCACCAGTACGGGACCCCCGCCCAGATCGAGCGCTTCGTGCGTCCGCTGGTGGCGGGGGAGATCGTGGTGGCCTTCGCCGTGACCGAGCCCCACGCCGGCACGGGGGCGGACGTGCGCTGCACGGCGCGCCGGGACGGCGATCAGTATGTCCTCAACGGGGAAAAGCACCTGATCACCTTCGGCACGATCGCCGATTACTGCCTGGTCCTCTGCCGCCTGGAGGGCACCTCCGGATCCGAGGGCACGCTCTGCCTGCTGGTCCGCCAGGGCACCCCCGGCTTCAGCGCCCAGCCCATGGCCGAGTCCATGGGCCTCAGGGGCGGGGACCACGCGCACCTGATCTTTGAGGACTGCCGCGTGCCGAGCGACCACCGCATCGGCGCGGAGGGCGAGGGCCTGGCGGTGGCCCTCGAGGGGTTCCTCTACCCGAGCCGCATCAGCGTGGCCATGTCCTGCGTGGGCCTCGCCGCCCAGGCCCTGGACCTCGCCGTGGCCCACGCCAAGGAGCGGGTCACCTTTGGGCGGCCGATCGGCGAGCGCCAGATGGTGCAGGCCATGCTGGCCGAGGCGGCCACCGACCTGGAGGCGGCACGGCGCCTGGTACTGTGGGCGGGCGAGTGCTGGGAGGCCGAGCCCCCGGCCATCGGGCCCTCGGCCATGGCCAAGCTCTATGGCCTGGAGGCCCTGCAGCGCATCACAGACCGGGCCCTGCAGGTCTTCGGCGGTGTCGGCTACTTCAAGGACCACGAGATCGAGCGCATCTACCGCGACGCGCGGGCCCAGCGCTTTGAAGAGGGCACGGCGGAGATCCAGAAGACGACGATCGCGCGCACGCTTCTGGAGTAAGGCCCTGGAACGTGCGGCGGGTTTCAGGTAGACCCAAGAGGAAGGGTGTGCCCTTGTACTTCGAGGAGTTCACGCCGGGCCGGCGCTGGACAACTCCGGGCAGGACCCTGCACGAGGCGGAGATCGGCGGTTTTGCCGCCAGCTACGACGCGCAGGACCTGCACCTGGATGCCATGGCCGCGGCCCGGGGCCCCTTCGGGGGCCTCATCGCCTCCGGCTTTCACACCCTGGCGGTCTCGTGGGCCCTGTGGCTGCGGATGGGAGCCCTGGAGGGTTCCGGCCGGGGGGGCATCGGCCTGGACGAGGTGCGCTGGCATCTGCCGGTGCGCCCGGGGGACACGCTGCGCGCCGAGGTGGAGGTGTTGGAGCGCTCCCTGCACCCGAGCCGGGGCCGTGGCCGGGTGGTCCTCGGGCACACCGTGCGCAATCAGCGCGAGGAGACCGTACTGAGCTACCGGAGCCTCGGGCTGGTCGCGACCGATCCCGCGGCGGAACGGAGCTAGCGGTCCTGGACCGGACCGGGCGGCGGTGGGAAGATGGGTCAGGACCCCGCGGCTGGAGCCGGGGGCTTGCGTCTCAAGGATCGGGACGCGATAGGCCGCCTGACCGCGGCCCGCCAGTCCCACGCCGAGATTTCATGAACGGCGGCCACGCCGGCGGAGGTGAGGCATGGATCTGAGGGTTGGGGTGGAGATCGAACCCGCGGTCTTCCGGGAGGAGGACCTGGCCCAGGCCGGTGCCGAGATCATGGCGCATGTGCAGATGGGGTATGTGCGCGTGCGCGCGGACGCCGCCCGCCTGCCGGACCTGCTCGGGCTGCGCGGGGTGGTGTCCCTGGTTCCGGTGGTGGCCTGCGAGGATCGGCTCGAGCACCTGCCCCGGGATGCGGTCTGGACCCCGCTCCTCTCCGGGGGGTGCCAGGACATGCTGTCTCTGGACGTGGACGCCGCCAGGTTCGCCGGGGGCACGGCCATCCTGCGCTTGACCGCCAGGGTCCAGGCGCTGACCTTTGTGCGCTCTCACCGCACCGCCGCCCTGGATCTGGAACTCTGGGCCCCCGAGGCCCCGGGCCGCTGGCGGCGGGTGCTGGCGCATTCCGACGGCCTGCGCGATCAGAGCCTCGCGGGCCAGCACGAGTGGAAGCCCGGCGAGGAGCACGTGGTCGCCATGTGGGTGGGGCACCTTGAGAGGGGCGCCTACCGCCTGCGAGCCGGCGTCCTCTCGGGCGGCTGGATCCGGGTCAAGGGCCGGCCTCAACCCTGCCTCCTGGAGGGCGAGGTGCGCCTGGAGGGCGCGACCCTGCCCCGAGGCGCCTAGGAGGGCAGTCGCGTGGCCACCTCCCTCCCGCCGATCGCGGACGTGGCGGGCGTCATTGGTACCGCTGGCCATGTGGACCATGGCAAGACCACGCTGGTGCGTGCCCTTACCGGGACGGACACCGACCGCCTGCCCGAGGAGAAGCGGCGGGGCATCAGCATCGAGCTGGGCTTCGCGCGGCTTGAGCTGCCCTCGGGCCGGCGGGCCGCGGTGGTCGACGTACCCGGGCACGAACGGTTCGTGCGGCATATGGTCGCGGGCGCCAGCGGCATCGACCTCGTGCTGCTGGTGGTGGCCGCCGACGAGGGCGTGATGCCCCAGACCCGGGAGCACCTGGCGATCGCGCTCCTCCTGGGCGTGCGGCGCGGGGTCGTGGCCCTCACCAAGTGCGAGCTCGTCGAACCGGCCTGGCTGGCCCTTGTCGAGGACGACGTGCGCGCGCTGCTGGAGGGGACGACCCTGGCGCGTGCCCCCATGGTCCATGTCTCCGCCCTCACGGGTCAGGGGCTGGACGAGCTCCGGGTCCTGCTGGACCAGGGCCTTGAGCACGCGGCGGCGCGGCTCGACCGCGGCCTGGCGCGGCTGCCAGTCGACCGCGTCTTCAGCGTCTCTGGCTTTGGCACCGTGGTGACCGGTACCCTGACCTCCGGTGCTCTCCAGATCGAAGACCGGCTGGAACTTCTGCCCTCCCGACTGCCGGCGCGCGTGCGGGGCCTGGAGGTGCATGGCTCGCCCGTGACGCGGGCCGCGGCGGGGCAGCGCGTGGCGGTGAACCTGGTGGGCGTCGAGCGGGCCGAGGTCCGGCGCGGGGATGTCCTGGCGACCCCGGGGGCGCTCGGCGCCCACCAGCTCCTGGCGGTCCGCCTCCAGGTGCTGCCGGGGCATGTGCTGGAGCACGGCCAGCGTTTGCACCTCCACCTGGGAACAGCGGAGGTCCTCTGCCGGGTGACGCTGCTCGAGGGCGAGCGGATCGCCGCGGGCGGGCAGGGATTTGGCCTGCTGCGCCTGGAGGAGCCCCTGGCCGCCGGGCGGGGTGACCGCTTCATCGTCCGGTCATACAGCCCGCTCGCCACGCTGGGTGGCGGGGTGGTGCTGGATGTGGGCCGGCGCTACCGCCGCCAGCGGGCCGAGGATCTGGAGGCCCTGGCGGTGGCTGAGCGCGGCGATCCGGCGGAACTGCTGCGGGAGGCGCTGCGCGGCCCTGTGCCGCGCACCCTGGCCCAGGCGGCCCAGATGGCCGGCCTGGCTCCCCAGGAGGCAGCGGCCGCCGCCGCTGCCCTCCTGTCCCAGGGACGCGCCGTGGTCCTGGGCGGCAGCGGGGACGGCCTGCTCCTGCTGGAGGCCGCCCGCTGGGAGGACCTGCGGCAGCGGCTGACCCAGGAACTGCGGGAATACCACCGCCTGTTTCCCCTGCGCGCCGGCATGCCGCGGGAGGAACTCCGCCGGCAGGTCCTGGGAGCCGCCGAGGGCCGCGCCGCGACGGCGGTGTTCGCCACCCTGGTGGCCCAGGGTCTGGTGCGGAGCGAGGGCGAGTTCCTGTCCCTGCCCGGGTTCCGCCCCCAGCTGTCGGCGGCCGTCCAGGTGCAGGCCGAGCACCTGGTGTCCGCCCTGGAGGCCGCGGGCCTGGCCCCGCCCTCGGTGGGCGAGGCCCTGGAGGCGGCGGGCCTCGCTGGGGGAGCGGCCCAGCAGGCCGAACTCCTGGCGTTCCTGGTGAGCAGCGGGCGGCTGGTGCGCGCCGAAGGGCAGCTTTACTTCGGTGCCCGCGCCGCCGCCGAGGCCGCATCCAGGGTCCGGGCCC
>JAKAUG010000027.1 GCA_021827805.1 Bacillota bacterium
GTATTCCGAGCACTATCCGATCTTCGCCAACACGGTGGCCCGTGCATGCTGGGCCCTGGCCCAGGGCCATCACCTCTGTGATCTCAGCGTCTACTACCCGGGGCACGCCGTCTGGGAGCATATGTCTCCGGGTGATCAGCAGCCGGGAGAGCATCCCCAGGGCGTCGCCAACCGGGATCCCAATCCCGAGGTGCGGCACATCCGCCAGGTGTACTGGGCCCTGGTGGGACGGCAGGCCCGGCACCAGGCCGCGCTCGGCATCCTGCGTGCCGATCGGCGCGACTTCGATCTTCTCGACGACCTCGCCCTGGCCCGAACCGAGGTGCGGGCCGACACGCTGACCATCGCCGAGGAGCGCTACCGCGCCATCATCCTGCCGGGAGCCAGCCCGCCCGAGCCCGAGGTACGGGAGCGCCTGTCCGCGTTCGCGGCGGGCGGCGGGCTCGTGCTGGCCGTCGCTCTGCCCGAGGGGGCATGGGTCCCCGACGGGGCGGTGCGACTGGCCCAGGCGGAGGATGTCCCCGCCGCACTGGCCGGTGCGCTGCCGCGCCCGGCGGATGGACCCAGTCTGGGCTTGGCCAGGCGGGTTGGCGACGCCGATGTCTTCCTTCTGCTGCCGCCGACGGGGAGCCTCATGGCGATGCATGCCGCCACCACGGCGCCGCCGCAGGTGCCGGCTACAAGCGTCTACCGTCTGCGGACCGCGGGGATTCCCGAGCTGTGGGATCCGGTGCGGGGCACTCAGCGCCCCCTGCCCTTCCGGCATGACGGGGAGTACGCGGTCCTGGAGGTGCCCTTCTCGGACTGGCCCGCGGCACTGGTGGTCTGCCGCCCCGCGGGGGCCGCGGCCACGGAGCAGACCCCTGGGGACATGCCGGCCCAGGAGGGTCCGCTTCCTGCGCCCAGCGAGGGCCCCGAGATGGCCGACGGCCTCCAGGCCGTGGCGCTCGGGCCCTGGCAGGTGCGCGTGGAGAGCACGCTCGATAACCGCTACGGGGACTTCGATGCCCTGGAGCGCAGCGACTTCGTCCCCATCGAGCGACGGACGTTCCGGGTGGCCACCGAACTGGGCCCCCAGGATGGCGAGGCCGCGGGCTGGCAGCGGCCAACCTTTGACGACGGCGCCTGGCCGGAGCGCCTCTGGAGTGAGGCCGCCCGCTGGCTTGTCTGCCGCGGGGAGCGTTTCGACTCGGCCCAGGCTCAGCCGGTCGTATACAGCACCCAGTTGGGAGACATGTCCTTCCGTGACTGGGCAGGGCGCATGGGACGCGTGCCGCGTACGTTCCTGAACCTCGGGTCCGCCGAGCCCGGGGAAACCCTCTGGGCCCAGACCCATGTCCTTGTCCCCGCCACAGGCCGGTACTGGCTGCAACTGGAGGGGGCTGCCGTCAAGTCGGCCCTCGTGGATGGCAGGGAGATGGTCAGCGCCGAGCCCGAGGGGGCCCACGCGGCCCGGACCCAACTGGACCTGGCCGAGGGGAGCCATGAGATCCTGCTGCGCTGCACCGCGGTGCGCCGCGGCTTGGTGCGCCTTGGGGTCCAGGTCACGGCCCATGAGCCGCCCGCACAGCCGGAGTGGGTGGCGGTGGCCCAACCCGCCGCTGACGGGCAGTGGGCCCTGGAACACCGGGTTGAGACCCCAGTGCCCCCGAGCCGCGTGCGGCTGCACTTTGCCGCCCACGGGCACATCGAACTCTGGGTGAACGGCGCGCGCGTCGCGGTCGAGGGGGATTTCAACCCCTACGCGCGCTATGGTCAGCAGGCCCTGGATGTGACGGGGCACTGGCGGGTGGGCCAAAACGTCCTGCGCCTCGTCTTTCCCGAGCAGAGCGGCGCGGAACGCGCCCTGGTCGACGGCGTGGCCGAGCTGCGGGACGGAACGGTGCGGGGCCTGATCACCAGCCAGGCCTGGACGGACGCCACCGGGCGGTCCGCGACACGCCCGGCCCACACCGGGACGACCGAGAGCCTCTGGATCCGCCCCCGCGCCCATCCCCTGCCCGATGTGGGTTGGCTGATGCCCGAAAGCGTGGGCACCCCCCTACCGCTTCTGCTCGATCCGGAGCGGGCGCGCCAACCAGTCTGGCTGCGCTTCCCCCTGCCCGCGGGCGCCCACAGCCTCTCGCTGGCTGCCCGTGGCCAGGTGCGGGTCTGGGTGGATGGCCAGGAGGTGCAGGTGCGACAGGGCCAGGCCCGCTTCGCGCCCCAGCCGCCAGGGAACTTGTGCGCCATCCGGGTGATCCCCGCCGGGGCCCAGCCGGAGGCGGCGGTGCTGGACGCACCCGTGCGCTTTGAGACGTCCGTCGTTCCGGGGCCCCTCGGCGACTGGCGCACCGCGCTGTGCCTGCCGCACCACAGCGGCGTGGTGGAGTACGAGACGAGTGTTGAGGGCCGGGGAACCTCGGCCTGGCTCGACCTTGGCTACGTGCGCGGCACGGCGCAGGTCTGGCTGGATGGCCAGGACATGGGAACCAGGCTCTGGCACCCCTTCCGCTACAACCTGGAGCGCGCCTGGGGCACCGGGCGGCACCGCCTGCGGGTCCGGGTCACCAACACCCTGGGGACGCACTATGAGGTCGGTCGGCCGACCAGTCTGGTCGGCACGGGACAGGCGGCGGGCGGACTGTTCGGACCCGTCTCGTTGGTGGAGTCTTCCCCGAAGGCCTGAGATTCGATTTCGGCTCCCTGGGCCGGCCGGTGGCGGGGCCGCCACCCCTTGCCCCAGGGAGTCGGCTCCGCGTGGGGTGATCCACCTTGTCGGGCGAGGACCTGCCGGTCGCTGACCTGGAGGCGCTTCTGGGGGAGCAGGTCCGGTCCGTGCGCGCGCTGGATCCCGGCTACTCCGGCCACACCAATGACGTGTGGCTTGTGACCACCGTCGGCGAGCAGGTGGTCGTGCGGGCTCCGGCCGGCGGTGCGTGGGCGCCGGAGCCCTGGTCCGAGCCCTTCTGGTGGGGTGCTCACCACCTCTTCGGGCTGGATCCGCGGCGTCTGGGAGACCTCGGGATTCTCAGCGCCAGGATCTCGGCCCTCGGCCCCCTCCCCGTCCCCTGTGTCCTGCGCCAGGGCATGCTCGGGGGACGGCACTGCGTCGTCGTGCAGCGCATGCCGGGCCAACGCCTGGAGACCCTGAGGGGCGCGCCGCCAACACTGGCCGAAGGGCTGGGAGAGGCCCTGGCCCACATCCATGCCGCTCACCACGCCCACTGGGGCCATCCCGTCGCCGAGCCCCGTCACCCCCTGGATACCTTCTGGACAGATCTGGCGGACACCGTGCGGGAGATGGCCCTCCGCTGGCCCGCACCCGGGACGGGGCTCGACCGCTGGGTGGAGCGCGCCGCTCGCGCGGCGCAGCGCCTGCCGCCACCAGGGCACGGGGCGCTCATCATGCTCGATCTGGATCCCACGCAGTTCCTTGCCGAGGAGGGCCGTCTGACCGCTGTGGTGGATACCGAGGCGTATGCCCTGGGACCCGCCGCGTGGGACCTGGTCGCGGCCGAGTACCTGCTCGACGCCCACGGGGCCGCGGCCTTCGCCCGAGGCTACCGGCGCGTCGCCCCGCTGCCCCGTCTTGAGGAGATGCGCCTGCCCCTGCGGGTCCTGGCCAGACTCCTCGAAATCCAGGGCGGCGTCGAGATCGAGACCTGGATGGTCCAGCCCGCCCTCTTCCCCTGAACACCGGCGGCCGCCCTCACACCCCGGAGTCGTCCAGCGGCCGGTAGCCCAGAAGGCGCTCGGCCCTCTGGAGATCGCGGATCCCGGCGCCGTTCTGAGACATCACGGAGATCACCGCAAATCCGCCCTCCGGCGCCGGCTCGGCGTCCAGCGCCCCTGCGATGAAGCCGGCGCAGTCTCGTCCTGACAGGTAGATCCTGCTGCGGCCCTCGGGTCTGTCCCGGTCCGGGTGGGGCACGGCCCCCAGGCGCAGGCACACGACCTCCAGGCCGTGCCGCTCATGGTAGTAGCGGCAGAGCGCCTCCCCGAAGACCTTGGTGCAGGCGTAGCGGGTCCAGGGCCGGACCGGGTCGCTGTCCGGCACGAAGACCTCACGGCCGTAGCCGGAGAGGACCTGCACGCTCGAGGCGAAGATCAGGCGGGGCACGCCCTGCACGATCGCCGCCTCCAGGACGTTATACAGACCGATGACGTTGTTGGGGACCAGTTCGCCCACGAAGTCCGCCTCATCGGCGGTGGCGGCCAGATGCACGATCGCGCGACACCCCTGGGCCGCGGCGAGCACCGCCCCTGCATCGACGATACTCCCCACCACGGACGTCTCGCCAGGCCCAAGTTCGCTCGGCGACCGCAGGTCGAACAATCGGAGCGCATAGCGGCGCTGCCAGTGGCGGCGCAGGCCGGTGCCGACGCGGCCTCCGGGCCCGGTGATCAGGACCGGGGCGCGCATCGCCGCCTCCATGACTTCCCCTCCATCTGCATCCGCCGCCGCGGGCGGCGCCGGTCCCAGAACCCGGCCGCTCAGGCCTGACCCAGTCAAACAGCTCATGCGGCGAACCATTCTGCTCTGGCAAGCGTCACCCTTCGGCTGTACCGCAGGCCGCGGGCCTCCCGAGGTAACGCGACCGTGGGTCTGGCTGTGGGCATTCACACCCGGCGGGCTCCGTCCGCCTTGCACGCGGCACCGACGTTCCCGGGTGGGAGGAGCAGCCCCCCGCGACCCGCGAATTCACCGGTACGGTGGGGGGCAAAGAACCCGATGCATCCCGAAAACCTGCGGAAGATCGAGCGGCGGGTGGTGGAGGCAGCCGAGGTGGCGCTGGCGGAGCGGCACTACGCCAGCGCGATCGACGTCCTGGTGGGCATGGGCTGGCTGGCGCCTTCCCACGTCGCCGCCTGGCGACAAGGCCGCGTCAACTGCCTGGAGCAGGCGGTTCAGGCCAACCTGCACCGAGTCTCGGTCGCCATGAAGCTCTTCCGCAACTGGGCGGAACGCCGCGGCCTGCGGCCGAGCGAAACCGCCTACGTGTCCCGCACGCGCGATCGACGGTCCTTGCGCTTCAGCAAGAGCGGCGATCCCGACATCGAGCGGCACTACCGCACCCACTGGGTTTCCCCCGAGCTATCGGAGCGCAAGCGGCAACGGCGTGCGGAGAAACAGGGACAGCCGCCTGAACTGGTCGTCGGCTAGCCTCTCAAGAACGACTGGCGCTGTATGGGATGGGGCGGCGGTTTCCTCATGACGGAACGGGAAGGGCCCTTTGCCTGAAGTGCGCGGGACATGGACCGTCTCCTCGTCCCGCCGTCGGGTGATGCGGCGCTGACGGGACGAGCCAAGGCGGCGAGCCGGCTTTCCACCGTGGTGGTGCGTTTCAGCCGAGCGCGCAAGCACTACGGACGGCAGGGTCCGCTCGTCGAGGAGAAGGCTCTGGAGCGCGCGGAACAGGCGTGTCTGGCCGATGGCGAGGCCCGCACGCGGCGACGCCAGCGTGAAACGGAGTGCACCCTAGGGGGTGACGAGACCGTGATGCAGAAGTAGCCCGTCGATGCCGCCGCGGCTTCCGGCGGGATGCCTGTCGCTCCAAGCCCGGCCGGATTCCTGCGGCGCGCAGCAGGTCCAACCTGGGCGCCGAGAGGAGTGCACCCATGCAGACGGTAGGGCGTCCTATGGGGCTGACGCAGGAGCAACGCGACTTCTTCGACAAGAACGGCTACGTGCGTCTGCCCCAGGTCTTCACCGCGGCGGAGTTGGCCGAACTCAGTTCGGAGCTGGACGAGGTCATCGAACGCTTCGCGGTGGCGGACAAGGGCTGGACGGGCCCCTGGCGGCAGAAGTATCTCTCGAAGAAGGAGGACGAGAACGCCAAGCTGACTGCCATGCACGAGATGGAGCTCTACTCCCCGGCCTGGGCCCGGGCCGTCGTCAACCGTGCCCTGGCGTCCGCGCTCGCCGAACTCATCGGGCCGGACGTCGAATTCCACCACATGACGCTGCACGCCAAGGGTCCGGAGTTCGGGACCCCCTTCCCCCTGCATCAGGACCACCCGTTCTATCCGCACAGCGACGGGCGGTACCTGGACGCCATCGTCCATGTGGACGCCGCGACGGAGGAGAACGGCTGCCTCAAGTTTCTCCCCAGCAGTCACAAGCTGGGTCCTCTGGAGCACGTGCGCGAGGGCTCCCCGCACCTCCCTCCGGACCGGTATCCGTTCGAGCAGGCGGTGTCCTGTCCGGCGGAGGCGGGGGATGTGGTGCTCTTCAGCATCTACACCATCCACGGGTCAGCCCTGAACCGCACGCCCAACTGGCGGCGCGTCGTGCGCATCGGCTATCGGAACCCTGGCAACCTCCAGGTCGGCGGCCAGGCCATGGGACGGCCGGGGCTGATGGTGGCCGGCCTGCGTCCCAAGCTGGAGGGAGTCACGGTAGACCCCTACGGACCGATGCGCGTCGAGACGGGTAGGGTCTAGCAGGCCCGGTAGGGGTTGGACCCCCGGGCGCGCAGGGGAAAGGGGGCCGCCGGCACCCGGAGGCCCCTCCCCGCCATCGGGGCACGACCGCCGGGTCTCCCGACCGGGTGGCGATGGCAACGGGGTGCTCGTCCTGACAGGCGGATTGCCTCGGCGTTCCACGGCCCTGGCTCCTCGGCCGACCGGCGACATCGGCGGCCGGGGAGCCAGGGCCAGAACTCTGCCCTCGCCTCCGCGGCGCGCGTCTGACCGTCGGACAGGAGAAGACCGGCCAAGCCCCGACCGCGGAGGACACGACCAGCAGCGTGTTGAGCAGCACCAGGGGCAGGTTCCGCCAGCAAGGGTCCCCGATCATGCGATGCGCCAGCACGAGGATGCCGAAGGCGGTCCAGAGGGCCAATAGCTGCTGGGAGACTGGGCGGAACAGCCAGACACCCGCGAGCAGGTGCAGCACAAGCTTGGTTGCCAGGGAGGCGCCCGCCAGGGTCGCAAACCTCGGGTACGTGAACATCCCTGCCATCCCTGCCATCCCTGCCATCCCTGCTCGCCCTCCCTTGCGGAGCGACATCTGGGAGACGGTCCGGCCGGTGGTCCTTGCACCCTGGAATGGGCGACGCGGTCAGGCAAAGCGGACAGGGCTGAA
>JAKAUG010000258.1 GCA_021827805.1 Bacillota bacterium
GCGGGGTGGCGGGCATCAGCCCGGGCGACGAACCCCGCAACCCGTGGCGTCTGTTCCGCCGCGCGTCGAGCGGCGGGCTGGAGTTCGGCCTTCTCCACGGGGACGTCGACGGGGATCCGGCGCACCAAGGGTACACACCGGTCAGCGGGGAGGACCTGTTGGCCACGGGCCTGGACTACTGGGCGCTCGGGCACGCGCATGCGCGGCGCGAGGTGCATGGCGGGGGGCCCTGGATCGAATACCCGGGGAACCTGCAGGGCCTCGGGCCGGGAGAGACGGGGCCCAGGGGGGCCCTGGTCGTGCGCGGCGATCCCGCGAGCGGCACGTTGGAGCCTCCGTGCTTTGTGGCCCTGGACCAGGTGCGCTTTCTGCATCTCGACGTGGATCTCTCCGCGGCCGGGGATGCGGCCCTGGCCCTCGCGGCGGTGGCAGAGTCGGCTCGGGCCCTGCGCGAGGACCACGCCGGGCGTGGTCTCGTGGTCGGGCTGAGGCTGGTCGGACGCAGCGCAGGCGCCGCCGAACTGCGGTACCTTGGCGCGGCCCGCGTTCTTGAGACCCTGCGGGCGGAGGCTGCGGTGCTGGAGCCCCCGTTGTGGTGGGACGATGTGCGGATCGAGGGTGGGACCCTCTGGGACAGGAAGCAGCTGGAGGGGCGCGGGGACCTTGTGGCCGAGGTGGTGGCCCAAGCGGAGCGGTTGCGGCCTGAGGCGCTGTCCCTCGCGAACGAAGCCGCGGGGGCCGTGGCGCCGACCGCGCGCCAGGCGGGTCTTCCGCCCCTGGAGGCCGAGGGGGCGGTCCATCTCCTGGACCTGGCAGAGGAGCGCTGCCTGGATCTGCTGCTTCAGGCACGGGGGGAGTCTTCTTGATCCTGCGCGGCTGGCATGTGGAAGGGTTCGGCTCCCTTGGCGGGTTCACGGTGCGGGATCTCGGCCCCGGGCTCACCGTCGTCCTGGGTCCCAACGAGGCGGGGAAGTCCACGCTGCTGGCGTTCTTGCGCTTCTGCCTCTTCGGACCGCCCCGGGGCCGCGGAGCCGACCGCCATGAGCCGCTCCACGGTGGGCGTCACGGCGGGAGGGTCCTGCTCTCCGAGGGTGCCGGGCAGCCTCCCTGGACTCTGGAGCGCTACGCCGATGGGCGGGGGGGGACGCTCACCTCACCCGAGGGTGCGCCGGCGGGTGAGCCCGAGCTTGGCAGGCTCCTCGGGGGCGCCGATGCTGGCGTATTCTCCGCGGTCTTCGCCTTTGGCCTCGGGGAGCTGTCGAGGCTGAGCGTGCTCACGGACCAAGGGGTGCGCGAGCAGATTTTCTCGGCGGGCATCACCGGCGCCGGGGCGGACGCGCGGCGGGCGCTGCAGCGGTTGCAGGCGGAGGCGGAGGCGCTGTGGCGCCCCCGCGGTGCCAGCCGGGTGGGGGCTCTGGCCGAAGCCCTGGATGCCAACCGCCGTGCGTTGGCGGCCGCCCGGCAGGCGGCTGAGGGCTACTCGCGGGTGCGGGAACGGGAGGAACGGGCACGGCTCGGCGTCGCCCAGTTGACGGTGGAACTGGAGGCGCTGCGGGGTCGCGAGCGGCACCTGATGCGCCTGCTGGAGATCTGGCCCATCTGGCGGCGCTGGGATCTGGCCAGGGAGGCGCTGGCGACCGCTCCCGACCCCGGGCCCTTCCCCCCGGACGGCCTTGGACGCCTGGATGCGGTCCAAACGGAGCGGAGCCACGCGCGGCAGGCCCTGGCGTCCTTGCGCGCCGAGCGCGAGCAGCTCCGCTCGCGGCCCAGGGTGCCACAGGAGGTCTGCCAGGCGATCCAGACCCTGGCGCCAGAGGTCGTCCTCCAGGCGCGCCGGCTTGAGGAGATCCCGGCCCTGGAGGTCGAGCTCGAGGAGCGCCGGCTCCGGCGCGCGGCGATCCTGGCTGAGCTCGGTTCGGGATGGAACGAAACCCGTCTGGGTGCGGTCGACCTTTCGCTGGCGCGGGCCCAGGAGGCCGGGATCTGGGCGGACCGGCTCCGCCAGGCCGCCGAGCGGGCGCGTGAGGCGATCACCGCCCATGAGGCCGCCGAACACGCACGGGGCCTGGCCGGGCAGGCCCTGGAAGAGCACCGCGCCCCCTGGCCGAACACCGAGGTTTGGGAGCAGGCCGGCATGGAGCGGACACGGGCCATGGGACGGGCGCGCGCGGCGCGCTGGCCGGCTCTGGCCGGCCTCGTGCTCGTCGTGGTCGCCCTGTTTTCGCTCGGTAGGGGACAGCCGCTCTCCGCTGGGTTGGGCCTGGCCCTCGGTCTGGCGCTCTGGGGAGCCGCCTGGCCCCTCGTCGGCCTGCCTGGGGCCCAGGCCGCCTGGGAGCGCTGGCGGCGTGCGGAAGGCGTGGTGCGCGAGCACGAGGCCTTGGCCCTGCGGTACCGGGCGGCCGCACGCGAGGGGGAAACGTATGCCCGGGAGGCCGGGGAGCGAACCCGCCAGCTCGAACGGCTGGAGACGGCGTGGGCCGAGACACGCCAGCGACTGGGCCTGCCGTCCAGGCTGCGGCCGGAGGGCGTGCCGACCTTCCTCGAGACCCTGCACCGGGCCCGAGAGGCGGACGCGGCGGTGCGGGAGCTCGCGCGCGGACTGCGCGGTCTGCGCGAAGCCGCCGCGCGTTGGAGCCGCCAGGCCGCCGCGGCGCGCGTGCTGGCTGGCGAGGGGGACCAGGAGATGGGCGGCCCAGAGCTGGTCGCATGGGTCCGCCAGATGGATGAGAGGGTGCGGGAGGACCGCGAGGCCGAGATCCGCGGGCCCGCCTTGGAGGCGCGCTGGCGGCGGGATCTGCTGCGCTGGCAGGAAGGCGAGGCGGCCTGGGGTGCCCTGCTGCGGGCGGCGGGGCTTGAGCCGGAAGAGGACGCCGGGCCGGAGCGGGAGGCGGAACTGGCGGAATCCTTTCGGCGCCAGGGCGCGCGCTGGCAGCAGGCGCAGGACCTGGGGCGTGAGGTGGAGGCGCTGCGCCTGCAGGTGGAGGCCGCGCTGGGCGAGGGGGAGGACGTCCCGCACCTGCGGGCGGATCTCGCCGCTGGCGGCGCCGCCGAGGCCACGGCCGGCCTCGTGGAGGTGCGTCAGGCCCTGGAGGCGCGGGAGGCCGCGCGTCTTGCCGATGCCGGTGCGCTCCGCGAGGCGGAGCTGGAGCGCGCGGCCCTGGAGGAACAGACGGACGTGGTCCGGCTCGCCGCGGAGGGCGCGGCCCTGGCCGAAGAGCTGGGGCGGGCCGTGGGGGCCTACCGCTGCAACCAGCTGGCCCAGTGCCTGCTGCGCCAGACGCTCGATGAGTTCATGCGCACGCGCCAGCCGGACGTGCTGCGGGTCGCCTCCGGGGCGTTGTCCGGGATCACCGCGGGCCGCTATCAGCGTGTGGTGCAGGAGGAGGGCGGCGAGCAACTGGCCGTGGTGGACGCTGGCGGGATGCGGCTGGGACCGGAGCGGCTGAGCCGGGGGACCGCGGAGCAGCTCTACCTTGCCCTCCGCCTGGGACTGGCGGCGTCCTTCGCGCGGCGGGCCGCCGCCCTGCCGCTGATCATGGATGACGTGCTGGTGAACTTCGATCCGCGGAGGGCGGGGCAGGCGGCGCGCGTGCTCGCGGCCTTCGCCCGCGGGCACGCCGGCCAGGACCAGGGGCAGGTCCTGGTGTTCACCTGCCACCCGGAGACGGTCCTCTGCCTGCGGGAGGCGGATCCCGCCTGCCCTCTGGTGGAGATGCCCGGAGAGGACGGCACCATGCTGCAGGTGGCGGCAGCCCTCGAACCGGCGTCCGGGCGCCGCCGGCGAGGGTCCCGGCGGTAGCCGGATCCCGAAAGCCCTTACAGCGCAAGGCTTTTCTGCATTCCCGAGTGCTCCGCTCAACTTTTGACACGACTCCGAGAGCCGCCTATAATGGCGCAGCGGCAGGGCGGTGGCCGCCAGGATCCAGCGGCCGGTCGCGGGGAGGCGGAGCGGTTGGCGGAGGGCTTGGCCCTGGAGATCGACAATCTCCAGGTGGCCGTCGAGGGCAAACAGATCCTGCGCGGCGTGACGCTGCGCGTGGGGCCAGGCGAGGTTCATGCCGTGATGGGACCCAACGGCTCCGGGAAGAGCACGATGGCCAACACCCTGGCGGGACATCCGCGCTATGAGGTGACCGGAGGCGATGTCCGTCTGGGGGGCGAGAGCATCCTGAGCCTGGGCGCCGACGAGCGCGCGCGGGCCGGCCTGTTCCTCGCCTTTCAGTACCCGGTGGAGGTCCCGGGCGTGAAGGTGGCGAGTTTCATCAACGCCGCCCTCAAGGCGCGCGGGCGCACGCTGCCGTTCGTGCAGTTCCGCAAGCTGCTGCTGGAGAAGATCGCGCTCCTGGAGTGGGACGAGGCGGTGGCGGCCCGCTACCTGAACGAGGGCTTCTCCGGCGGCGAGCGCAAGCGCAACGAGATCCTGCAGATGGCCATGCTCGAGCCGCGCATCGCCATCATGGACGAGACCGACTCGGGGCTGGACGTCGACAGCATCAAGATCGTCAGCCGCGGCGTCAACTCGCTGCGCGGTCCGAACATGGGCGTGCTCATCATCACCCACTACGAGCGCATCCTGCGGTACATCGAGCCGGATTTCGTGCACGTCATGTTCGAGGGCCGGCTGGTGCGCTCCGGCGGGCCCGAACTGGTCTCCGAGATCGAGAAGCGCGGCTACGACTGGATCCGCGACGAGGTGGCCGCGGGTCTCGGGGGGCAGTGAGGGTGGGAGTGGCTCTGGACATGCAGAAGTGGATCGGAGCCCAACGCGAACCCGCGTGGCTGGGGGTCAGGCGCCGCGAGGCCGGGACGGCGGAGGCCGACCTCGAACTGCCGCGCTGGGACCGCACGGACATCTCGGGACTGGACCTCGCGGCGCTGCGAGCGCCGGGTGGTCGCATCCAGGTGCACCTGCCTCCCCAGGCCGCCCAGGCGGGCGTGGTGGCCGGCGAGGTGAGCACGCTGGGCCCGGAACATCAGGAGGTCGCCGCCGCGGAATTCGGCCGGCTTGTGCCGGTCGCGACGGGGAAGCTCGAGGCCCGCAACGCGGCCCTCGGCCGCGTGGTGCTGGTCCTGGTGCCTCCCGGGGTCGCGCTGGAGCAGCCCATTGAGCTCGTCTACGAACTGCCGAGCGACCCCGGGGCGCAGTTGCACACGCGGACCCTGGTCCTCCTGGGCCGCGGCGCCGAGGCACGCCTGCTGCAGCGGACCCTGGGGGGCACCACACGCACCCGTGGGCAGGCCCTGGCCAGCGCCGTCGTCGAGGCCCGGGTGGGCGACGGCGCCCAGTTGCAGTTCATGGAGCTGCAGAGCTGGGCGGATGGCGTCTACGCCTTTGGGCAGCGGACCGCGGAGGTTGGGCGCGATGCCCGCGTCCATTGGCTGTTGGCCGAGCTCGGCGGGGGCCTGGTGCGCAGCGGCACCAGGAGCGTCCTTGGGGCCATCGGCGGCGGGGCGCTGTCGCAGGTGGTCTTCTTCGCCTCCGGCGCGCAGCACCTGGATCTGTTGGCCACCATGGTGCACCAGGGGCAGCGGACCGATGGTCTCATGCTGGCCAAGGGGGTCGTGTCCGGGCACGGGCGCTCGGTCTATCGCGGGACCTCGGAGATCCTGCGCGGCGCCAAGGGCTGCAACTCGCAGCAGAAGGAGAACATGCTGCACCTCAGCCCCCACGCGCGCAGCGACGCCATCCCCGCCCTGTTCATCAAGGAGAACGAGGTGCAGGCCGGCCACGCGGCGACGACGGGCAAGCTGGACGAGGAGCAGCTCTTCTACCTCGCCTCGCGCGGGCTGCCCCGCCGTGAGGCGGAGCGGCTCGTGGTGCAGGGGTTCTTCGCCCCCCTGCTGGAACGGATCCCCGTGCCCGCGGTGCGCGAGGCCCTGGTGGATCTCGTGGACCGCAAGATCGACGGCGAGGCGTAGGTCAGCGCGCCCGCGGAGGGGAAGGAAGCGAGCGTGAACCCGCAGGGTGTGCAGGCGGCACCGACGCTGGATGTTGCCTCGGTGCGGCGGGACTTCCCGATCCTGGAGCGCATGGTGCACGGCCGACCGCTGGTCTACCTGGACAACGCGGCCACCACCCAGAAGCCGGCCGCGGCGCTCGCCGCCGAGGCGGACGTGTACCGGCGATACAACGCCAACGTGCACCGGGCCATCCACACCCTGGGAGAGGAGGCGACCGCCGCCTTCGAGGGTGCCCGGGCCCGGGTGGCAAGCTTCATCGGCGCGGCCGACCCTCGCGGGGTCATCTTCGTGCGCAACGCCACCGAGGCCCTGAACCTGGTGGCGCTGGCCTGGGGACGCCCCCGCCTCGCGGCGGGCGACGAGATCCTCCTGACGCCGATGGAGCATCACTCGAACCTCGTGCCCTGGCAGATGCTGGCTTCCCACACGGGGGCCAGGCTCCGCTTCATCCCGCTGACGGCCCAGGGGGAACTGGACCTGGAGGCGATGACCGGCCAGGGTCTGCTCGGCCAGCGCACGCGCATCGTGGCCTTCACCCAGGCCAGCAACGTGCTGGGCACGATCACGCCCGCGCGGCAGATCTGCCAGCTGGCGCGCAACGTCGGCGCGGTGTCCGTCGTGGACGCGGCGCAGAGCGTCCCGCACCTCCGGGTGGACGTCGCCGACCTGGGGTGCGATTTCCTCGCCTTCTCGGGCCATAAGATGTACGGGCCGCTCGGCATCGGCGTCCTGTGGGGACGGCCGGAGCTCCTGCGGGAGACGGAGCCGATCCTGGGTGGCGGGGAGATGATCCTGCGGGTCGAACTGGAGCGCTCGACCTGGAATGAGATCCCCCACCGTTTCGAGGCGGGGACGCCCAACGTCGCGGGCGCCGTCGGGCTCGCGGCGGCCTGCGCGTACCTGGATGGCCTGGGCCGGGAGCGGGTGGCCCAGCACGAGGCGGAGCTCACGCGCCGCGCCCTCAACGGCCTGGCCGAGATCCCGGGTGTGACGGTGTGGGGCCCGCCGCCTCCGCGCGGCCCACTGGCCGCCTTCAGCGTGGAGGACATCCATCCGCATGATCTGGCCCAGTACCTGGACCAGGAGGGCA